>JAFXWR010000170.1 GCA_017542725.1 Lachnospiraceae bacterium
ACTTTGAATTCTTTTCCTTCCCATCTTGTTAAGACTTCTATATCGTCTTCACTATTTGATTCAATATTTAGACTATCTATTGTGTCATCTTCTATGCCTTTCTTTCCTTCATCAAGTAATATTCCATCATCCTCTTTATCTAGGACATAGCCTTTGAACTTATAGTTCCTTCTCTTTGGTAATTTGTCTTTGTCTATCTTTATACTGCTTCCTATGTTTATTAATCTTGGAAGGTCTTTATTCTCTGATATGCTTAAATTCTTGTCTTCTCCTTCTACCTTATATGTGATTCTATTTGCTACCTTCTGCTTTATTGCATACATCGTGCTATCACTTGGAGTTCTATATACATTGTTGTCTGTCTCAAGCATATAGATATTCCTTATCTCATTATGGACTTCACTATCTTCTATACTATCACCATACAATGCATCATCATTATAGATATTTGCTTTGTCAAGTCTCGCTTTATATGTATTTACAAATGTCTCAGGTAAGTGATCTTAACTCTTGCATCGTTTCTTACCTCTTTATACTCTGTGTTCTCTTTTGATGAGAAACCTACAATTGTATATATGTCATTCTTGTAATTTAACTTGTCTATAGTAGGCATCTCTACCTTAGAATCATATGTGACTTTTATCTCTTTTACTGCTCCATTTGCTGTTTCATCTGGATAGTTAAGGCTTATCTTATATGTATTTGGTTTCCATACTGCATAAAGGTTAATATTATCGCCTTCTTCTCCAAGTGGTGTCCTTATTTGCTCTTTATCATCATATGCTACCTTATTGTCTTTACCAGCTTCTTTACTCCATCCTTCAAATGTATATCCAGCTAACTTAAAGCCATTTGCTGCTAACTTATTCTTATTTCCTACTATTGGCACCTCTTGCACATTGCTACTGTTTCCTGTATTTCCTTCTACTACATTCTCGTATAATGCACTAGAACTTAATGGTGCATTCTTATTAAATGTTATAGTATATGTCTTTTCTTTCCATATAGCTACAAACTTATCTGATGTTGTAGTATTAGTTGTGATATTTGCATACTGGCCTTCTTTTAAATACTTAAAGCCTTTTATCTCGTTATCCTCTTGGTCGACAAGTATCCACCTATCTATCTCATGCCCATCATATGACCAGTTTAATTCTTCTCCAAATGGATCTGGGAAGTCATACCACTTATCATACTCTCTTCCTTTTATAGTTGTATATAAACCTGTAACTTCACTGCTACCTGGATCAAATCCTATCTCGTATACTACTGGTTTCCACAAGCAATATACTAAGTCTTTTGCTCCTTCACTATTAGACCCAAATCTCCATACGATTTGATTAAAGTTATGCTCTCCTTCAGATGTTGTCGCTCTCTTACTTTCATCAAGTGTTAGGCCCATAGATACATATCCAAACATCTCAGCTACTCCACCTTCAAGTAAACGGACTCTATCATTTACATATATTCTCTGTCTCTCTACACTTACTGTCGCTACCCTCATTTCTCCAAGTGCATCATATCTCTCATTCTTTACTACCTCTACTTCATACTGCTCATCGTAAATTCTAAGAAGTGATATTACCGCATTATATCTACTACTATTCTTCGCTCCAAGTATGCTATGAACATCATCACCAGGATAAAGTTTTACTAACATCTCATACTCACTCATAGCAAGCTCTTTTCCACCTGGTGTAGATATAGTAGCTACTATGAAGTATACTAAGTCTTTATTTCTATTATTCTTTGTCCCTCTATACTCTTCTGGTATTGGTCCATATACATCTACATCACTCTCTGCATCGTTATTCCTTAATATGATTATCCTTGAATTTTCACTCTGCCATACCGCATATAATGTTATTACTTTCTCACTACTACTATCTGGTATTAATGCTTTTACTCTATCACTATCATTTGTCTCTGTTACATAATACCTTACTATGTCTCCTACATTATACTCTACTACTCCATTCTTTGTCTTACTGAAGCCTTTTAATGTATATCCACTAAGTGTCATATTAAGCCCTTCAAAGAGTCTCTTCCTATCATCTGCATATATTGTCATGCTACTCATATTCTTCTCTACTGTTAGACCTTCGCCCTCTTCCTCTGGAATGTTGTCTTCTATATTGACTGTATATACATTGTTATAAATTGGTGTAGTGTTATATGTGGCATCTGATACTAACTCATTTCCTACTGCTTGGAATAATGTATCATTTCCTGATACTCCTCCTACTTTTGCAAGTAGCTCTGTATTTGTTAAGTCTTTCTCTCCTCTTACACCACTTGGCTCCTCTATATCCTTAATAGTATAGTATAAGAAGTTATTACCACTACCATCTGTTCCCTTACTTCCTGTTGGATTTCCTACTGTGTCCATCGCTCCCTTAGTCTCATCTGCTCCATTTATGCCTGTTGGAACTACTATGTTAGCATTCGCTCTCTTCCATACTCCATACAAGTTTACTGTGTCTCCATTATAACTTCCAAGCCCATATATGTAATCCTTCTCTGCTATGAATGTTGGTGTTGAAACATTAGCTACTTTATCCCATCCTACAAATACATATCCGTCTATTACTGTATCTACTGTTGGTGCTAATACTGGAGTATTATTTTCTATATTACTATATCTAAAGTTTTCCCCACTTACTACAACTACTCCACCTAATGGTCTATTCTCATTAAAGTTAATATTTACTTTATCTCCTGACCACACAGCTTTAAGCATTACTGCACTTCCATCTATTGAACTTAAATTACTATAAGTATCTGTGCTTGAGAATGATGCCCTCTTATATCTATATCCTAATACCTCTTCTCCGCCTACTAGCTCTCCACTACTATTTATTGTGCCTCCTTCATATACCTTATCTACTACCCATTTCTCAAATGTATGTCCACTATAACTATACATAGTAGTTGCATAATCTAAATCGTTGTATTCTACTCCGTATGATTTTGGATTATCTACTCTCTTTCCTACTCCAGATACTCCATAAGCTCCACTCTCAAATACTACATTGTAATTTATTGGCTGCCACATTACATAAAGTGTTACTATCTTGACTGCTTCATTTGCATATAATTGCTTTACATTGTCTTTTGTATGTGTCTTTATTCCTACATACTTACGAACTATGTCGCCTTTATTATAACTTATGCCTGTGCCTTCTTTATTACTATTTAAGCCATTAAACTTATATCCCTCTAACTTAACCTC
>JAFXWR010000171.1 GCA_017542725.1 Lachnospiraceae bacterium
ATCTTTTCATCTGCATCAAAAGTAGCGTCATACTCTTTCTCTAAAGAAGTACCCTTCATGCTCTCATTTTCGTTATAATTCTCTTGTGCCATAGATAAATCAAACCTCCACGTCTTAACCTCTTAATATCTAAGACATTTTATATACATCAATATATCAAAATACAATATCACTATATATTATAATTATAACTAAACATTTTAAAAAATAATCTAAATATTTTTTTCTACAACTAAAGAAAATTATATAAATCTGAACATATTTTATTTTGTTATAGCATAAAACAAAAATTATTATTACAACTTTTTTAATGTAATTACTTTAAAACAAGTCAACAATAATTTGTTGTAAACCCCCTGTAAACAATAAAATAAGAAAGACACCTATTATAAAAATAAATATTAATTTTAAAACATCAAATACACCTTGATAGCCTTTTTGCTTTATACCATCTAACATATCTTGCTTAAAAGCATTTTCAGAAGGATTTTGTGGATTATAAATAATATCTACCTCATCTCCAACTTTATATTTATATGTTTGCATTAAAATAGGAGTAGTCTTTGCCTCATAATCACCCATAAATTTTGCATGAGCATAATAATCAGTTCGAGATTCACCATCAAGTACATACGAAGACTGCGTTATCTTTACAACTACGCCTTTTGTTTCTGCAGTCAAGCTATGTTTCATTGTCAAACCTCTTTTATGTGCTTTAGAATGTTGTCTAATAGCCATAAAAAAGAACAATAATATTACAAAACTAAACATACCACCTATAAGCATAACATCATTAACTTGAAAAGCTATTTCCTTTTGGTTGAGCCAACTATTTATATTTTCTGACATCATAACTTATCCTCTTAAGAACTCTTAATAATATTTATTATTGTAAGAATAACCATAAATACCCCTAAAGCACCTGTACCTACAGAATGTGTCAGCATACAATGACCAAACAAACACAATGCAAAAATACCACACACAACAGCTAATATCTTATGTTTCTGCATAATTTACCTTACCTATCCTTTCTTTAGCTATATCAAAATAATCCTTATTTTGTTCTATCCCAATAAAAGTTCTACCCAATTTCTTACAAGCTACGCCTGTTGTTCCGCTACCCATACAGTTATCTAAAACCACATCATTAACATTACTAAATGTTTTAACTAGATATTCTACTAGTTCCAAAGGTTTTTGTGTAGGATGCATTCGTAAATCTACATCATCAGCATAAGTCTTAGTTTTCTGTGGCGTAAAGGGTACTCTACAACTTACAATACTCAATGGATTACGCTCTCCTGTATCAACCTTACGTGTACGCTGCATTTTACCATATATATTATTACCTACATTCTCGTTCTCTCTAAAAGTTTTACGTTGTGTTATAAACTCTTTCTCCGCAATTAACCACTTTTGCGGATTATAAGTATAAGTACCATTTTTTGCAAATACCTCAATATTTTCATGTACCTTTTGATGTCGTTGATTTACACCAAAACCGCTACCTGCTTTATTTTTTAACCATATAATTTCTTCTCTGAACATAGCTAAATTACTATTTATCATTACAGTTGTGAAAGGTTGTGACCCAAACAAAACAATAGGCGCATTACTTTTAGTAATACGCTTATACTCTTTCCATAAATCTTCAAAAGGTATTATAGCATCCCAACTACAAGCAGTTGTGCCATAAGGCAAATCACATATTATACAATCAACACTTTCATTAGGTAGTTGTTTCATAACTTCTAAACAATCCCCTAAATATAACTGTACTGAATCACTCATTTTGTATTCTCTCTTTCGCTATCTCAAAATATTTATTGTCTTGTTCTATACCAATAAATCTTCGGTTTAAATGTTTACAAGCTACACCAGTTGTGCCACTACCCATGCAATTATCTAAAATCAAATCCCCCTCATTAGTATATGTTTTTACCAAATATTCCAATAAACTTACTGGCTTTTGTGTAGGATGCTTCTTTTCTTTACCCTTA
>JAFXWR010000172.1 GCA_017542725.1 Lachnospiraceae bacterium
CTCAGCCTATAGCAGTAACAACTTTCCATTGATGCTTAGTCTTTAACTCATTATTCCCCATAGTTTTCTCATATAAAAATAGGTGCTACTAACTAATTAATAGCACCTATTAAGCTTTTAATATTACATATTCACATTAAACAGATTACGTAACTGATTTACAATATCATCTGTATCTGCATTAAGTGCAGTAGCTTCATTGATAGATGAAAGTGTCTTTAAATCGTCTGTAGCTCCATAATTATATGCAATAGAATATACTGGAATCTGCATACCACTTACAACACCAGTTACTCTATTCAAAGAATAACCTTCGTTCTGTTCTCCATCTGTAAGTAAGAAAATAACAGGCTTTGCATTAGGCGTTTCCTCTAATGCTTTCTCAATCATATCCATACCTATACACAATGCGTCATAAGTAGCTGTACCACCTACGGCACTCAGACCCTTGACCTCGCCTGCAAATTTTGCTTTCTGTGTAGCGTCAAACTGTGCAATAGGCAAGTTAATAGTTACATCAGAAGCATAACTTACAAGACCTACATAATTATTCTCACTAATATAAATAGATGAATTAATCAAAGACTCTTTAAGTGAATTTAATGGAAGTCCATCCATAGAGCCTGAAACATCAGTTATAAATACCGCAATTACAGGCTTACCGCCTGTCTTATTCTCCTTCCAAAGACTCTGTGCGGTCAAATACTGTGTTCCTGTAAGTCCAGCGTCTTGACTCTTATAAGTCTCAGTTCTATTAAAGCCCTTTTCAGTAGCGAGTTTCTGCATAGAATCGCTAAGACAGAAATCTATGAAAGCCTTTGTACCTTCTACCTTATCGTTAGAAGTCCAATCAAACACATAAACAGGGTGGTCGTGCCTAATTCCAACTGGAGTATAGACATAATCTTTCAATTCACTTGTATTGATATATGCCTGTTCCTCCATGACCATAGCATTAACTACACCTTTACGTGCTGACTCTCTAAGTACACCTGTTGTATATGCTACTGGTGGTGCGGTTTTCTGATATTCCATAAGTGCATTACTAGCAGTAGAGGAAAGTGGGTCATTAGGGTCAAATGCAGCCAACATAGCGGTCAAAATATTTAAACCTGTAGCACTTGTATAAGGATTTGTATAAGCAAATGTCAAATCCTTTGCATTAGCCGCTTCCAATACAGTTTTAATATTTACCTCACCATACTTCTCATTTACCTTGTCATAAATATCCTTTTTCATAAGGATACCAGCCGTATTACCAGCTATTCTATCCGTAAGCTTAGTAATACCCACACCTGAAGATTCAAGCATTTTACCCAAAGCATAATTACTTGGAATATAAACATCAGGCTTATAAGCACCTGCATCTACATAAGTTACTACCTCACCTGAAGAAATCTTACGAATAGATACTGATACAGACTTACCATTTACTGTAACGCCACTATTATTAAATTTCTGTCCTACAACAACCAGCCAATCATCAGGTGTACCACCACACAACTCTGAGGGTGCTGCAATCTCGATATTTATTGAGCCTGTACCTTCCAATGCCATTGGAAAGGTATCAATATCTGCAAGTGCATCTACAACAGAAGTATCCTCCAAAGACAAATCAATAGTTGGATTCTCTACTGTCTTGACATTAATCTGTGATACCAAAGCATTAAGTTCTGTCTTGGCTTCCTCTGCGGTCATTGTATTAACTTTAGAAGTTCGTACAGTATCAATTGTACTACCACAACCTGTCAGCAACATTGCACCACTAAGCGCAAGTGCCAAAATCTTACTAAGTTTTCTCATTTTCATTCTCCTTATCCCATATTTTGAAGTATTTATTGTAAATATTTTAAATAATAACTACCCATATTATCTTTTATTTGGTTATCAAAAACATCAAAATAAACCCAAATATTAGCACTACTATCATAATAATATTTTCTAAACCTAACTTATTTATTAACTTAGAAACATTATTACCCTCTTTCTCTTTATTGGTATTCTCTTTCTGCGACATTATTTATCACCCTCACCAAAAACTAAAGCTTTCTTTTCCTCTGCAACAGGATTCTCTACTAATACCTTTTCTTTAGGCTACTCAGAAGTACCTCGTAATGCGTCCTTGTATGAATTTAATACGTCCAATCCATCATCTGAACCTTGATTATTTAGATATTCCGTTAATGCCATAAGAAAATCAGACACATTATCTAAAATAACCTTATTTGAGTTCTTACACTCTAAAGCACTATTGTAGACTTTATCAACTTCGTCTGGTTCATTAGGGTCACAAACAGCCATATAATTCATAACCTTACGAATATTTTTCAACAAACTCTGTTCAGCTTGTTCCAAAACTTCTTCCGTATCATCTAATACCGATGCGTCATTTTTAGTTATCAAAGATTTCAACTTTGTCTGTAATTCGTCCATTTTTTCAGATTGATGATATAACGGAGTGAGTACATCCCTTAAACTACACCATGTACCATTATAACTGTCTTGTAAATGATTTCTAATAACACTCTCAACAAGAGTATTTGATGCAGATAAATAAGAGTTTGCCTTACGGTGCATCTCAATAGTCTGCTGTTGTTCTGCTGCTAATTTACCCTGTTGCTCTTGTATCTGCTTTTTTGCCTTAATAGAATTAACTACAAGCATAATACCCATTACACACGTAAATAATCCAAACACAAGTATCGCAGCCGTACTAATGTTTATATCATTCTTATATGCCTGTATGCCATGCACAATAATATATTCTTGCTCATTTAAAGCTAAATTTAATCGTGCAACTATAGCAACAAATGTACTTATAAACCCAAGGATTACGCCTAAATACTTTTTCATTATCTATGCCCTCTCTTTATTCAACTAACCGATTTTAGTATATTCAGAAGTTCTTGTCGTTTAACTTCTTTTTCTATCGTATTATTTAACTTCAATGTAGTTTCTATCTGAAATAAACTTGTTTTCAACTTAATCAAACGTTCTACCAGTTGATTAACCGTAGCTATATGCACTTGTTTAACCTTATCAGTCATAGTAGTTTGATTAATCTCAACTAGTACCTTATTCGCATCTTTAGTTAAAAACTCAATCTTTAACAACAGCATAGAAATAGAAGCATTAGTATAATCTAGTTTA
>JAFXWR010000173.1 GCA_017542725.1 Lachnospiraceae bacterium
AATTTTGTTAAACTCGAAACTATATATTTGATAATGGTGTATAGTAAAAATGAGCAAGAAGATATTTCAGAAGAAGATAAAAAAGATTTTAAGAAGTTAATTATTGAATTAGAAGAAGAGGTAAAGAAAAATCATGAGTAAAATGGGTGAAGAAATTAAACAAGGGCTTAGAGAAGCAATTGAAGATGCAAAAAAACATAACTTAAAAAGGAACTATATCTATATTGAGCCAGTAAAAAAATATACACCTAAAGAAGTTAAACAAATTCGTAATAAAATTGGATTAACGCAAAAACTATTTGCGAGTTTCTTAGGAGTTTCTAATAAGACTATAGAGGCATGGGAAGAAGGATTAAATACACCATCTGGTGTAGCAAGTAGAATGCTAACAATAATTGAAAAAGATAAAAATGCATTAAAGAGTTATCCATTTGTCGTAGCGTAAGGATAATATATAAATTAAGAAAAGTGGTGAGCTATAATGCAGGCGGAGAGAAATCTTCGCTTTTTTGGTAACGGAGAAAGATGATAAAGTTTTATGATGTTGATGAAAAATAAATTAAAGAATAAAATAAAAATGGTCAAGGAGGCAGCTTTAAAAGAATTAGATCACATGGATTTACATATTTCAATTAATGATGATTTGAAAGATCTAATTTATAATGCATTAATGGACAAATATGAGAGCGTTGAAAGAGAAAGTAAGCAAATATAAGTTAATTTCATGTCTAATTATCGCACTTGGCATACTTCTACGATTACTTTTTATTGGAAGATTCCCAGTCGGCCTTAACTGTGACGAGGCATCTACATCATATGATGCATATGCAATATTAAACACACTCTGCGATAGAAATGGTAACATCTTACCAGTTTATCCACTAGCCTGGGGTAGCGGTCAGAGCGCACTTTATATGTATTTGAGTATACCATTTATAAAGTTGCTCGGGTTGAATATTTTTGCGACAAGACTTCCAATGGTTATCATCTCATCAATAAGCTTAATTGTATTTTATAAGATGCTAGACCTTATAGATGAAGATAAGAAAAATAAATTATTCAATGTTTTTGCATTACTCTTTTTTGTTTTAAATCCATGGCATATAATGAAGAGTAGGTGGGGACTGGACTGCAATATCTTGCCTGACATGATTCTTTTTTCTGTGTATTTTTTACTTAGATTTATTTATGAAAAGAAAGAAAGATATTTCTATATAGGATTTGTTTTACTTGCCGTGTCAGCTTATAGTTATATAGTTGCAGTGCCAGGAATCACATTATTTTGTATATTGTTTTATATTTATGGAATCAAGAACAAAATTATTTCATTTAAGAATATATTTATAACATTTGCAATAGTCTTGCTAATTGATTGGCCACTTATCTTATTTATAATTATAAATATCTTTAAACTTGGAGATATAAATTTGCCATTTATGTCAATTTCAATGCTCAGAGTTAATAGAATGAGTGAAGAATCAATTATTGCGAATTCAAACTTATTTGTTTCAGTTATAAATAACTTTGTGGAGACTTTAAAGCTTCTCGTCATCCAAGTCGACCCTTGCTATTGGAATAGAGTCATAGGAAGTGGAATTTATTATTTGTTTTCTTTCCCAATACTTGTTATCGGTATAATAAGTTTTGCTATAAATAAAAAATCAAAAGCTGATATGATTTTTATGATGTGGCTGATATCAAGTATTGTGATAGTGTGCATGATTAAGGATGTCAATATCAATCATCTTAACTACATGATAATCCCATTGATATATTTTATATTGAAAGGTTTTGAGTTTTTATTTTGTAAAAAGATTTTATTAATCGTATCGTTTATAATGCTTGTCACAAGCTTTGGCCTTTTTGCTTATAAGTATGTAGATATAAATTTAAAAAAAGAAAATAATATATTGATTTTAGGTGTTAATGATGATAAATATGATAATTTTAATAATGAATTAGAAGAGCCGATACTATATGCTGATAAGTTAGATGCTAGTGAAGTCCATATGTTTGGAGTATCTGCAGAACCATATATATATGTATTATATTACACGAAGGCTGACCCTAAGTTATACATTGAAACCAAGGAACTCATTGATGAAGAAGAAGCTTACAATAATGTAAAAGTATTTGATAAGTGGGTTTTTGAATGGGAAATGAGTAGCGATATGATAGAAGAGGATGCTAACATCGCCTACATCTTGCCAAGGGAATTGGGTCAGTATTTTGATAGTTCTGATTTTAATATTAAGTATTTTAAAAAATATGTTGTAATACAATATAATTCGTAAGGACAGAATGCAGGGGCAAAGATTACGAGCCTTCAATTTGTAGGTGACGCCATTTTGTCGTCATGAATAGAGGAAATAATATATGAAAAAGAAAAAAAGTAAATTAAACAAATCAAACAAATTAAATTTACCAACAATTATAATATTTGCATTGGGAATATTTGCAAGACTCATGGCGTGCATACTTGCTAAGCCAGATATTTATCAACACGATGTAAAAGGTTTAGATGGTTTGTATGGTCACCTCGATTATGCTGTCTACATCTTTAAAAACTGGAGATTGGCAGATACAAACTACTATGAGTTTGCTCAGCCACCTGTAAATGCTACATTGCAAGCACTATGCATGAAGATAGTATCACTCTTTAAAGATTTTGGTGATGATTATATACAACTTTATTCTTACTGTAAGATACTTACTTTTATATACTCGGTTTTAACTTTAATTATTATCTATAAAATAATAAAAGAGTTTGACCTTCCTAAGATAGCAAGTAGCATTTTTCTTGCTATCATGGCACTTTACCCAGGTCTTATAGTTATGACTACTCAGTATAGTAATGATTGCCTTTCATATTTGTTCTTTTACTTGTCATTGTACCTTGGTATAAGATGGGCAAAAACAAAAAAACTATCAACCATCATATGCCTTGCGCTATCAATTGGTTTTGGTATGCTTACGAAGGTGTCAGTAGGACTTATAGCATTTATTGTTGGACCTATGATGCTTATAATATGGATCAAATCTCTAACTGCAAATAAGAAGGGTCTGCAAACTTATGATGTAAAACCAAGCATTACAGTTCAACTTATCATATTTGCATTAATTGTGTTTCCGCTTGGACTTTCATATTCTATAAGAAATTATGTAGTTTTTGGTCAAGGCTTTGGAGAGATATCGGATGTAGTTAAGGGTTCGGTCTTTGATATGACACTTAGAAACTTTACTTTTGCAGAGAGATATCTGACTTTTGCATTTAGCAAACTATATGATGGCAGATATGACATCTTCCACGATTGGACAGAGTATAATATTTGGGTTGACTTGGTTAAGACATCTGCCTTCGATGAATTCCAATTCAGATTTGATAGCATATATCCGGCTCTCTATGTAGTGTGGTTCTTAAACATAGTGTATTGGTTCATAGGAACTATATCTATAATTTATAATACGATTGTGATGCTATTGAGAAAATTCAGAGGACCTGAAAATGTAAGAAACTTGAGAAATATTTCGCTCATGCTATACTTCCTTGCATTCATCGCATTTTTATCATTTAACTTAAAATATCCAAATTCTCCAAATTCAAACTGGAGATATGTAGCATATATTACTTTTGGACTTGCGGGAAGCATAATTTGCATGTTCCTCAATATTTTTGTATATCGTGATGTTGTAGGCACTCGTAAAACTCGCACCTACAACCCTGCGCCTAAAAATGTAGGGGCGAAGCTTGCGAGCCCTCAAAAGCCTGTAGGGGCGAAACAGTTCACTGGACTGTCTCGCACTTGCGGAGCCCTCAAGCCTCGAATCGTACTATTAATTGTGGTTGCAGTCAACCTATTCCTATTTTCATCCGTCTCTCCAATCCACAGCATCATGAACATGCAGTACAACGAATGGTTATATTACTTAATTGGAAAGGGAATGACGAGAGGCATGGTTCCATACCTTGAACTTCTTGACCACAAAGGACCATATTTATTTTTCTTCTTTGCACTTGCAAATGTTATAGAGTTTAAACATATAAGTTTTTATCTAGTCGCACTTGCATTTTATTATATTATTGCACTATTTTCGTATAAGATCACTTATCTAACACTGAGTTTTGTTACAGACTTTGATGAGAAGAAGAAAACTATATTTAGCTTTATTTCTGGATTTATCATTTACTTTATCAGTTCAAGTTATTATTTGAGTTTTGGAACTATAAGTGCAGAAGTATTTATAATTGCACTTATGCTTGTTGCATATTACATATTTATAAAATATTTGTTTAGTGGCGAAGTCACACATCGTGTGAAATATTCACTCATCTATGGGGCACTAGCAGGTGTCGCATTCTTTATAAAAGCAAATGGAATATTAGGATTTGTTCCAATTGCAATTACTCTATTGATTATACTTATTAGAGGAAGAGAAGTTAGCAACTTGCTACAAAATATTTTATTTGGATTCATAGGATTTGTAATTTCGCTTTTGCCTGCTATAATCTATTGTATAGTTACTGATAGCTTAGCTGAAATGATTGAAGGTGCATTTGTTATCAACTTCTTATATACAGGCACGGGACTTCCATCGCTTGATTCACTATCACTCTCATTTATTGAAACTATAATGGAATTTAAAGAGTTTGTGCTTATATGTATCTTAAGTGTACCAGCATTCTATTATATAATTAAAAATTTTGATAAAGAAACAAAGACGAATGCGATGACATTTTATATTTTATCACTTGCAATTAATATTTATTCAGTGTTTATGTCTGTGAGACCTTATACGAATTATTTGAATTATTTGTTATTTTATATCATACCGATTGTTATCTTTTTTGAAATATTGCTTGATAATATATTTGCGTTGAAGTCAAAGACATTTACTGTTGTATCGGTGGTAGTTTTACTTTTCATAAATTTATTATCATATAGTTTTATTACTGAATTGTCTAATTTAAATGGATATGCTCAAGAAAGATTAGCAAGTCAAGTTATGAAAGTATATAAGGGATCAGATGGCGCGAAGAATAAACCAAAGATGTTAGTTATAGGTTATGCACCATATCTTTATGAAGCATTTGGTGTTTTGCCAAATGAACAACATTTCGCTACTCCTGTAGTGTCAAGAAAAAAATATGGAGAGCCATATAATGCTATTATACGAAGGATAGAGAGAGGTAACGAAGAACTTATCATAGTTGCATTTGAACGAAGCATGAAAAATGATGAAGAGTTTAAGTCAAAAGTTTATTCGGCTCTTGAAAATGGTTACGAAAAAATTGGAGATGCAAGTGCTGTAGGAACAAAAGCAGAAATCTATAGGAAGGTGGGCTAATTATGTTGAATGATAAATCAGAAACATTAAAAACAATTATACGAGACATTCTAATTTTTTATCTTATGAGTTTCGTTTTAGTTTTGGTAACTAAAATAGTTTTCGCATTTATAAATGGAGACGAAATTTTAGAAGTTAGCATGCTTACATTTAGATCATATTTGCTGGGAACTGTAACCACAGAAGAAAAAGTATTTTCTATGGTGGTGGACAACATAGGAATATTTGCAGTTCATTTTACATTGTTTTTCGCACTTTTGCTTTACTATTTTATATTGACATCAGATATGAGTGAAGTTACTAAAGTAGTTGTATCACTTGTTTCTCTTGTTATTGGTATTGTTTCTATTATATTCATGAGAGAGAGATTCATATTCTGTATACCATTTGCGCTAGCGCTTTGTGGTATTTTATACATACTTACAAGAGTACTTGATGGCAAACTCAATATAGATAGCAAATTTTTTGTGATATTTAACCGCATATTTGTAGTGCTGGTTTCAGTTGTAGGTATTGCATTGGTTGTCAAACCATACATTTTTGAATAATGAAGTAAGACCTTATAATATTTGCTAAAATACTAAAATTTTTGTATAATATATTCAGTTAATAAAGAATGGAGGCTCATATGGCCAATAAAAATAGAATTCAAGAAGCTTTAGGTGAAGCGAGAGAACATTTAATTCTCGGAAAGTATAATGAAGCCATGATGCTTATGGCTCAGATTACTATGGATATGATTGAGCATCTTACTGACGAAGCACTTATAGTATCAAAAGGCTATGAGGAGGATTTGAAAACTCTACGTGCAAATGGAATCATTGCAGATGACACTGCACATAATTTTGAGACACTTATAATAAGTGGAGTTCAAGCTCATAATGGTGTAGACATACCAAAGGAGCATGCTGAGCAAGCACTTCAAGTTCTTACAAATGAATTAGATGTTATATTTAAAAATGAAGATATAAGTCCAGCATTTTCTGAAAATTTAGAAGAAAAATCAAAGTTCAATGCAAACACAGAAAAGCCAGTATTTGAATATGATGAAGATGAAGAACCATATCCTGGAGATTTTAGTAAAGATATGACAGTTGAAGGCTCTACACCAGCGTTTATGCAAAAAGGTGTCGACGACGGTGACTTTAGAAAAAAAGAGCGTATGAGAGCACAAATGCTTGAAAGCGAAAGAAAAAAAGTTGGACGAAAAAAATCAAAGCTCATTGCAATTTTGATCCCTATTGTTTTAATTTTGTTGATTGTGTTTGTAGTTCGTGGAATGTTCTTTAGCGGAAAGCAAGTAGTGAGAGTGCAAGAGACTACTGCGCCAATAGTGGAGACAACTGAGCCAGAAACTATGGAGACAGAACCAACTACACCACCACTTCCACCAGAAGCAGGATACTATGATGTAACGGGTGATCTTGTCAAGATTAGAGATGCAGCAACCACTGAAGGTTCTAAGGTACTTGGCACAGTAAGCCGTGGTGGAAAAGTTCAAGTCAAATCATTCTATAATTCAGATTGGGCAGTAATATTGTTTGAAGGAAAGGACGCCTACATATCAAGAAGATATATTAAAAAGGACGAATCCCTTTCTCCAGTCTTCGAAGAACAATAATATGTATGGGCGGAGCCCGCAGTAGTGGTCGACATCCTGTCGGCCACAATTTATAAAAGAGAGGAATCAAAATGCAATTTATAAATAAACTAAAAGACGGCGACGAACTAAACTCAGTTTACCATGTGAAAACAAAATCACAAGCTACCGCCAAGACAGGAAAAGAATACTTCAATGTCTGCCTTTCTGATAAGACAGGAACTATTGACGCAAAAATCTGGGATGTAAACGCACCTGGCATTGAAGAATTTAAGGCGGGCGACTTTGTGTTTGTAGAAGGTGATGTGATATCATACAACAACCAACTTCAAGTGAAAGTGTCGAGACTTCGTATCGCCGATAAGGATGAGTTCAACAATGAAGACTATTTTGCCACATCAAAATACAAAAAAGAAGATATGGCAAAAGAGATTGATTCACTAATTGAGAAAGTTAAAAATAAAAATTATAACAAACTACTTAAATCATTCTTCACAGATGATAAAAAGTTCAGAGAAAAATTTTTATCGCATCAGGGAGCAAAGACAGTGCATCACTCATTTGTGAGTGGTCTGGTGGAACACACTATTTCCACAACTAAACTTGCCATCGCGATTGCAAATAATTATGATGATATAAATCTTGATTTAGTCATAACCACATCATTACTTCATGATATCGCAAAAATTGATGAGATAGCACCTTATCCAATAAATGAGTATACTGACGAGGGAATGCTTGTTGGACATATAGTTTTGGGTTATGAGATCATAAGTAAAAAGATAGATGAACTTGGCGGTTTTTCTGAGGTTGAGAAGTATGAACTTTTGCACTGCATACTATCTCACCACGGCACACCAGAGTTTGGCTCGCCAAAGCAGCCAATGCTTATGGAAGCATATATAGTTTCACAGGCGGACAATACCGACGCAAAGCTCGAACTTATGAGAGAGAACATCGCAAATGCCAAGATAACCAACAAAATGGATTCGAATGGTTTCATAACCAATAAATTCCTCGGAACCAACTTCCGCGAATCCAAACTCAACCTGTAGAGGCAAGCGCTTTGTAGGGGCGAATGCAAAATTGTAGGGGCGAATGCTTGCAGAGCCCGAAATGTAGGGGAGAGCACTGCGAGCCCGCGCATGTATGATTAATTTTATAAATGGAAAATTGAAAGAAATTTTGCAAGACAGCATCGTGGTAGAAACCAACGGCGTTGGCTTTGGTATTTTTTTTCCTGCATCCAACTTCAAAAACCTACCAGCAATCGATGACGATATAAAAGTTTTTACATATACCAATGTGAAAGAAGATGAACTGAGTCTCTATGGTTTCCTTACAAGAGAAGATAGAGAAATGTTTTTAAAACTTCTAACTGTAAATGGTGTAGGACCAAAGGGCGCACTAAATATCATTTCGACCCTCGGCTTTTCGACACTTATGAAAGCAATAGCAAGTGAAGATAGTAAGCTCATATCATCTGTGCAAGGTATAGGAGCAAAGACAGCAAGTAAAATTTGTATAGAACTTGGCGACAAAGTTCGCAAGATGAATTTTGATGGCAAGATTGATATCATAAAACAAAATAACACTGAGAACCAAAAGATAAATGCATTAAAAGACGAAGTAGTAGAGGCAATGGTTAAACTTGGATTCAAAGAAAGTCGTGCTCGCGAAATTCTCTCAGCACTCGATATCAGAGGCGACGAAAGCTCAAGTGAAATTCTAAAACTCGCCCTGAAAACGAAACCATAAAGAATTATGAGAAAAAAAATTTTAAACGTTAATACCACCCCCGATGACAGAAAGGACGACGCTCAGCTTCGCCCTTCCACTTTGAATGAATACATTGGTCAGGAGAAATTAAAAAGTCAACTCAGCATCTACATAGATGCGGCAAAAAAGAGAAAAGACCAACTTGACCACTGTCTTTTTTATGGCCCACCAGGACTTGGTAAGACAACTCTCGCATTTATAATTGCTCACGAGATGGGTGTGAATATAAAGACAACAAGTGGTCCAACATTTGAAAAGCCTGCCGACATAGCATCGATCCTTTCAAATCTTGAAGAGGGAGATGTGCTTTTTATAGATGAGATTCATCGCATAAATTCTGCTGTAGAAGAAGTTTTATATTCTGCTATGGAAGATTTTTATATAGACATAGTACTTGGTAGTGAAGGGACAGCACATTCTGTCCGTCTTGATCTTCCGAAGTTTACGCTTGTAGGTGCGACTACTATGCCAGGACTTTTATCTGCACCACTTCGTGATAGGTTTGGAATCATTTCAAAACTAGAGTATTACGAGGATGCTGAACTTGAAAAGATTGCAAATCGCACAGCAAAGGTTTTGAATGTAAAGATAGATAAAGATGGCGCAAAAGAAATTGGTATGCGCTCTCGTGGCACACCAAGAATTGCAAATCGTCTTGTAAAAAGAATTAGAGATTTTGCAGAGGTTAGATACGATGGAGTGATTACAAAGAAAGTAGCAGACGAAACTCTTGACACACTTGATATAGATAAACTTGGCCTTGATGAAAATGATAGAAAATATTTACAGGTTTTAATCAGCAATTCAAATGGTAAGGGAGTGGGAATTGAGACTCTTGCTGTAACCCTTGGTGAAGACGCCTGAACTATAGAAGAAGTCTATGAGCCATTTTTAATTATGAAAGGTCTCATAAAGAGAACAAAGCAGGGTAGGGTGGCAACCGACCTAGCATATAAGCATATGGATATGCCATATCAAACTTCATTTTTGTAATGAATAAACTTTCAAATAAATTAGAATTACTTTCCCCAGCCGGCAGTTTTGAGTGTGCGAAAGCTGCGATTGATGCTGGCGCCGATGCCATTTATATGGGCGGTGCTAAATACGGTGCAAGAGCTTTTGCAAAATCTACTAGCGATTATTCAATTATAGACTCAATAAATTTTGCCAAAGAAAATGGCAAGAAGTTTTATCTTACAGTCAATACTCTCTTTAAGCAACGAGAACTTAAAGAGATTTTTTTATTTTTAGATCCGATAGTTGATATGGGGGTAGATGCATTTATAGTTCAAGATTTAGGCGTTGCTATGCTTCTAAAAAATAAATATCCAAATGTAGAACTTCATGCATCTACCCAAATGACAATCACATCAAGCAAAGCGATAAACTTGATCAAGTCACTTGGCTTTACTCAAGTAGTTTTAGCAAGAGAGCTTGGCATAAAAGAAATTAAAGCAATTAAAAAAGAAGTTGGAGATGATATAAAACTTGAAGCATTCGTTCATGGTTCCATGTGTTATTCTTATAGTGGAGCCTGCCTTATGTCGAGTTTCATTGGAGGAGAATCAGGAAATCGTGGTCGTTGCAAAGGTCCCTGCCGCCTGCCTTATCGTAGGGGCGAAGTTCACGAACCCGCACCATACATCTTATCAATGAAAGATATGTGTGCTCTCAACTCTCTTTCCGGTCTCGTAAATGCCGGTGTCACATCATTTAAGATAGAAGGCCGCATGCGCCAGGCTGACTATGTCTATGGCGTCACAAAAACCTACCGCAAATATTTAGATGCAATCATCAATCAGCAACCTGCAGGGGACGAGTCCGACATCAAAAACGATGAAAAATATCTCTTACAACTATACAACAAAGGCGGCTTCACCAACTACTACGACACCCACAATAGCCCAGACATGATTCAAAGGT
>JAFXWR010000174.1 GCA_017542725.1 Lachnospiraceae bacterium
CATATTTATTATAAATATTTCTAACGAATGCCTTTTCTAAAATTATGAATGCACATATAAGCATTGCCCATAATATATAATTAAACTTAAATCCATGCCATAGCCCTGTCACAAGCCATACTATTATAAGATTTATTGACTGCCTAAATATATTTTTGTTTTCAAAATTGCCACCAAGTGGTATGTAAATATAATCTCTGAAGAAGTGTCCAAGAGTTATGTGCCACCTTCTCCAAAACTCTGATATTGATTTTGAGCAAAACGGTAGGTCGAAATTTACAGGCAAATCCATTCCCATCACATTTGCAAGACCTATAGCCATAAGTGAATAACCGGCAAAATCAAAATAAAGTCTCATTGTATAACTATACATACCTACCCAGGCCGTCAAAATAGATATGCTATCAAAACCATAGACATTTATCTGATTAACTATATAAGATATGTTATCTGATAGCAGAGATTTTAATGCTAGACCTATAGAAAAATAAAATAATCCGTTTAAGCATCGTTCCTTTGAAATATCTTTATTATTACATTTCGAAATATAATAATCATATCTAGTTATTGGTCCAGACAAAATCTTTGGAAAATATAAAATATAGCTTATGAAATTAATGAAGCTGAATTGCTCTTTATCGCAGTTCAGACTACAAGAATCAACCAATACAGATATAAAATGGAATATATAGAAACTTAATCCAAGAGGAATATTTTTAGTAACCAAATTGGATTTAAATATACACAAAATGATAATATTAAATGCAACTGAAAAAATAGTTAAAAATTTAGATTTTTTATTATTCGCATTATTATATTTAAATATGTAATAGCAAAAAACATAATTTAGAATGGTAAGTATAAAAAGTATTGCTATATTTATAGGATTATTGAAATTACCAATAACATAAAACAAAATACTATATAATAAAATTATAGTATTTTTAAACTTTAAATCCGCAGCAAAATAAGACAGCAAAAATGCAGATAGAAAAAATAATATGAAGTTATTAGTATTAAACGGCATTTGCATTATCTCCTGCGGCGAAACCCGTAGAGCAAGCTATTTGCATATTGAAACCACCTGTCAAAGCATCTACATCCAAAACTTCTCCAGCAAAATATAGCCCTTTCACTTTCTTGCTCTCCATTGTCTTTGGATTTATCTCTTTGACGTCAATACCACCACGGGTTATGATTGATTCATTAAAACCTCTTAAACTTTCAATTGTTAGTCTAAAATCTTTCAAAAGTTCAATGATCTCTTTTCTTAATTGCTTGCCAACTTCAGATACTTTTATATCTTCAGTTGTAGATATATTATTTTCTTTCAGTTTCTTTTCACTTTCATCCAATCTATTTATGAATACTTCAACCATAGAAGCCGGCAACAGTTTTTCGATAATTGATTTTAGTTTTTTATTATTGTTCTCTTCAAACTCTCTTAGTATTCTTGCATCAAGTTGCTCTTTGTTTAGTGCAGGTTTTAAATCAATGGATATTATTTTACCTTCTACATCTCCTACAAAACAACTCGCAGATAAAACGACAGGTCCACTTACACCAAAATGAGTAAATAACAATTCACCAAAATCTTCATATAATGCCTTGTTTGGACTATTTATGTCAAAAATTTTAATAGAAATATTTTTTAATGTCAGGCCCTGCATAGACTTACAATCATTTAATTCTTTTATATTGAATGGGACAAGTGATGGCAATTGCTTTATTACATTTATGGATAAGTCTTTTGCAAATTTATAGCCATCGCCAGTGGAGCCGGTGGATGGATAAGAGAGACCGCCAGTGGCAATGATTACTTTGTCGGCAATAATTTTTTCTCCATTATTGGTTGTAACTAAAAACCCTGTTGGTTCGCAATGCTCGCCCCTACTAGTTAAATTAATACTTTTGACCTCAGTATTTAATTTAATTTTTACTCCTACTTCTTTTAGCGCACGCTTAATAGCATCTATTACATCATAGGACTTGTCACTTACCGGAAATACCCTGTTGCCTCTTTCGACTTTTAGAGGGCATCCGTAATCTTCTATCATTTTTTTTAAGTCTTCATTTGAAAATTCGGAAAAGGCTGAATATAAAAACTTAGAGTTTCTCACTACATTTTTAAAAAACTCATCTCTATCACAATTATTTGTGATATTGCAGCGACCTTTGCCTGCGATAAACATTTTTTTACCGAGTTTCTCATTTTTTTCCAATAATAAAACTTGAGAAGGCACTTTAACCTTCTCAACATTATTGCTATTTTGTTTTGATGCGGCAATTGCAGCAAGCATGCCTGCTGGGCCGCCACCTACTATTACAATTTTCATATATATATTCGGGCTCGCAATGCTCGCCCCTACAATGGTGTTATTCGCCCCTACGCGGTACGACAGAATGTCGTCCCCTACAGTAATTCAGTTTGCTCAGCTTGTGTTGATTCATTTGTTGTGGTTTCATCAGTTACTTGTTCTTCTACTGTTGGCTCTTCATCTTTTATTGGGACATGCAGAGTGCAAGCCATAAGTATTATTTTATTGTACTCTTCTTCTGGGTTAAGGTTCTTTTCTAATAATTTTTGTTTGTATTCTTTCCAATACAATTTTCTCTCACTCTCTATAACTTCTGTTGCCTTTGAAAAATCAGCATCAAGTCTAAAGTCAATAGGAAGTCTATAATGAAAAACACATTTGCCAAATATGTCCAAATCTGCAGCCATATTTGTGAGCTCAGCAACTCCAAGTTTTTTTGCCTCTTTTATCAATTCTTCCGTGATATTGCTTTCGGAATTCACACTTGTAGTCGCAAAAAGTCTATCTATGTATTTTTTTATAGTTTCTTTTCTTTCAGCAATTTTTCTTAATTCTCTATCTTCCATTTAATCCCTCTTTATTCTTTTAAACATTTCCTACTTTTAAATAATCATTAAATATAAACCCAAGCATAGTGATATCATCAAATTGTTCTTCGCCATTTGCAAAGTCAGCTACATCCTGCCTTATCATCGGCAAAAGCTCTTTAAATGCAACATTCTTATTTTCATTTAATACATTTACCAATCTAACTATACCATATTGCTCTTTTTTATCATTAATCGCCTCTGGAACTCCATCAGTGTATACAAATATTCTATCGCCAGGGTTTAACTTAAGATAATATTCTTTAGTTTGCATTCCTTCAATCGCTGCTAGTGGCAGTGAGTGGTCATCTCTTAACACTTCATATTCTCCATTTTCCCTAAGTAAAATTGGAAACTCATGCCCAGCATTTGCACAAACCATCTCGCCATTCTTTAGATCTATTATACCAACCCATGCAGTTACAAACATTTCAGCATCATTGCCTTCACATAGAAAGTCATTGACCTTATTTAAAATTTCTGTAGAAGAAAATTTCTGTTCAGCAAAATTTCTTATCGCTGTCTTACTTCTCATCATAAAGAGCGCCGCCGGAACTCCTTTTCCTGACACATCTGCTATAACCAACACAAACCTACTCTCATCCACAAAGAAGAAATCATAGAAATCTCCCCCAACTTCCTTCGCAGCATCCATCAATGCATATATTTCAAATTCACATCTTCCTGGGAAATTGAAATTTCTTGGCAAAGCAGCCATCTGTATGCTACTTGCAAATTCCAATTCTTGTGCAATTCTCTTTTCAGTAGCGCTAATATATCCCTTTAATGCTTCAACTGTATCATTGATATCATCTGACAATGATGCAAACTCTGTAGAACTTCTAACATTAACTACTTCATTTAAATCTCCTTCTGTGATTTTTGCCAAAGAAGTATTTATTCTATCTATTTTATCAACAACAATCATCTTTGCTATAAATGATACTAAGAAGAACACTACTGTAAATAAGAGAATGTTGGATAGTGCATTTTCATAGGCTTGAGCATCTCTATATCTGTAAATATCTTTTTCCGGCATTATAACTATAAGTTTATTTCCATCATTTAGACGCTTAATCTTGCAAAGTGAATTGCCTCCAAAAACTTTAAATGTAAAAAAACCTGACTGCTCTTTTGATTTAAGGAATTCAACCACATTTTTATCAAGAGTGTGCCATTTATTATTTCCTTTATAGATATAGCCCTCATCATCATATATATCAAATATTCCATTAACTCCAACTCTAACTTTTTCTAACAAAACATTTCTATTATATCTATCTTCTATATCTACTATTATATCATCTATTTCAGTCTTAGCATACTGATATGCAGTTTTTGTTTGAAGGACATAAGAAATTGCGAAGTTAATTCCTATTACAAGAAACATAACAACGAACAATGTCTTTTGAAAAGTACTCGCAATTGGTATTTCTTCTGGCTTTTTTCTAACAAGTGGATTGTGCCAAGTTCCTTCTAAGATAGATAATGCTGATGCAGAAAGCGCCATTCCAATCGCTGTAAATACAATCATGGGTACAGCACAGTTACTCACAACATGAAATGCCATCTGCATATCTTCTCTATGAGTAATAAAAACTACATACATGTGAAATACTTCTGTAGTAGCACCAACAAAGAAAGCATAGACTGTATTTGGTTTTTGTCCTTTAAATACATATTTATTCATTATCAAAGGTAAAAAACCAGCGAGGCAAGTCGATACACTACATGCAATTCTTGTATATGAACCAACTCCAAAATATGTTCCAGCTATATATCTCTCAATTCCGCCTATCAAACCTGCTATAATTCCTGATACTGGATGGAAGAAGAATCCTGCAGCAAGAGGTCCTATATCACGAACATTCAACATCATTTCATGATAATCTACGCCAAAATGTGTAGACAAAACTGACCCAATGCCATATAAAACACCGATAATCGTTATAGACGATGGCTTAAGCCTTTTATCGTGTGTCATATACCAAATAAAAATAGTAAATATGACATACAATAATGTTAATCCCAACATTTTTGCAATAATAATCATTTTATATCTACTCCTATATGATTAAACATGAATCAAAGACACAACTGTCTCAATGTGCATCGTGTGCGGAAACATATCCACATTTACAAACTTTTGTATACTATACTTCTTCTCAATATTACACAATATATCAATATCTCTTGCAAGTGTAGCTGGGTCACAGCTCACATAAATAATTTTTTTAGGATCAATATCTCTAATCAAGTCTATAGTTGCCTTATCTAAGCCCCTTCGTGGCGGGTCAACGACAACTGTGTCAAAATTTACTCCCGAAGCATTTGAAGATATGATATCTTTTGTTATTTTTGATGCATCAAGACAGATAAATTTCGCATTTGAAATATTATTAAGTGCGGCATTTGACTTTGCATTCTCAACAGCCTTTTCAACTATTTCTATACCAAGAACATTTCCGACTTTATCTGCTATATATAAAGAAATAGTTCCTATACCACAATACAAATCAAGTACATTTTCATTGCTAGTAAAAGCAGCATACTCCAAAACTTTGTCATACAAACTTTTTGTCATTTGCATATTTACTTGATAAAAACTTTCAGGTGAAATATGATATTTTATATTGCCTATACTATCTTCTATATAACCAGTGCCACGAAGAATTATATTTTTGTTTCCGAAGAGAACATTAGTATTACTTGTGTTTATATTTAATGTAGATGTGACGAGGGCACGTGAAACTTCGCCCCTACTATATTCTTCTACAATATAATTATCAAATGCTTTATATAGTTCTAAATTCTTATCATGGTTGTTATCGTTAATGATATATGTGAGACTGATTTCACTTGAGACATTTGCGCATCTAATAAGAACTTCTCTAAAGACACCTTTATTTGTATTTTCATCATAAACGCTTAGGTTGTATTTAATTATTGCTTCTCTAATGATTTTTAAAATTTCATCCGAGCCTTTAAACCCCGAAAGACAATCGTCAAATTCTATTATGTGATGAGTCCTTGTAGCGAAAAACCCATAAACAACTTTTCCATCTCTAATTGCAAAGGGAACTTGCATTTTATTTCTAAATCTATAAGGTGTGTCCATGTCAAGCACACCTTCATAACATTTATTTAAATCTTCAAGGCTAATCTTTCCTATCTTGCTTATAGTATTTAGAACGATTTGTTTTTTAAGTTCAATTTGTTTTTTGTAATCAAGGCTTAAAAGTTGGCATCCACCACAACTATTTGAAACATCACACTTTGATCTGACCCTATATTTTGATTTATTTACAAGATCTAAAGCCTTTGCATAAATTACATTTGTAGTTACTTTTGTGATAACTGCATTGACTCTATCTTCTAAAATTGCATTTTTAACAAAGAACACTTGCGAATCGACTTTCGCTACACCAAGTCCATCCTTTGTCATATCAATAATGTCTAATTCAATTTTTTCATTTTTACTATATGACATATAATATCAAAGGATAATATTTTATAAACCTTTGAATTCAAAGCCAAGCATTGTGATGTCATCAAACTGAGGTGCTTCTCCTACAAACTTGTCTATATCTTCCTTAACTGCTTTCAACAATTCATTCATTGTCTTATTAGTATTTGCATCTAATGCCACTTTAAGTCTATCCATGCCATATAATTCATTATTTGAATTAGTTGCTTCAGTTACTCCATCAGTATATTGGAAAATTTTGTCTCCTGGTTCAAGAGTTATTTCTCCACCAGTAAACTTCATATTTTCCATACCTGCAAGAACAAATCCTGGCTTCATCTGATATGCAGTCCACTCTTTACCCTTTCTATATATGCATGGCATCTCATGACCTGCATTTACATAAGTGAGGTAACCAGTCTCTATATTTATCACTGCTTCAAATGCTGTGATAAATAAGTTTTCACTATTTGATTCACAAAGCATATTATTAACTTCATAGAATACATCTGTCAAATCTCTCTCCATACCAGTATGGTCTTTTATAAGTGTCTTTCCTATAACCATGAAGAGTGCTGCAGGTATTCCTTTACCAGATACATCTGCTACAACTATAGCAATATGTTTTTCATCAATCATAAAGAAATCATAAAAATCTCCACCAACTTCTTTTGCAGGATCCATAGTTGCATAGATGTCAAATCTCTTGTCATTTGGGAAGGCAGGGAAAATTGATGGGAGCATAGATGACTGTATGTGAGTAGCGACATTGAGTTCTGCTCCAATTCTTTCTTTCTCAGCAGTAAGTGAAGTGAGGTCATTAATATAATTTTTGATTGACAATGTCATATTATTAAATGCATTTGCCAAATCACTAATCTCATCATTTCCTTCCACTCTCGCAACATAGTCAAGGTTTCCACCGCTTATCTCTTCAACATCGTACTTTAAATCTCTAATTGGAGTTGTAATTTTATTTGCTGTGCTCTTTACGACAAAGAATGATATAATCTGCACTATGATAAATATGATAACAAAGATTATGATTATCCTAATTATCAATGTATCCATCGTGTAAACTGGTTCTAATATAAGTTCTCTTGGTATCTTAATACAGAACACCCAGTTGGCAACATTGATTGGTGCATATGCAACATATGTATCACCGTGAAGTGCCAAACCACTCTCACCAGATAATATGTTTTCACTAAATGGATGATATTCACTACTCTCATTTTTAATGTTTTCAAATTCTGTCTGTCTCTTATCTATATAAGGTGATGCTATAATATTTCCATTGCTGCTGTCAACTAAAAATGCATAAGTGCCTTTACCTAAGTCAACATCTATTACTGACTTTTGCAAATCACCAACGAGTATATCCATTGCTACAACACCAGCAAACTTTCCTTTATTAAAAAATGGAGCTGCACAAGTTAAAGTCAATCCTCTACCAAAATAATCCTGTGACAAATCAGTGAATATTGCACCATTTGCTTCTTTTGCAGCTTTATACCACGACCTTTGTAGATAGTCAAAATACACTTCGCCATCAGGACTTATATCAGCTAAATAAGAATACTTATCATAACTAAGTAAAAATCCCGATTCAGTTCCTAAATATGCAGATGATACATTATCTCCATACGACTCCATCAAAAGCCACCACTGAGTTTCAAGATTTGCTAATCGGGACATCTCATCCTCTACATCACTAATCTTATAATCTGTAGTTGCGAGATTTCTCTGAAGTCTATACTCTTCCCACACTTCCTTGTCTATTGGATTGACTACCTTCTTAGGGTATTTTTCTGGATCATCATAAATTGCAGTCGCCAATTTAGAAAATTCTTTTATATAGTCAGAATATGCCGTCAATCCCAATTCAGCAATGTAAACTTTATCAGCAGCTATCGCCGTTGCATTTGATTCCATTTCTTTAATTACTGTTTTAGAACTAATGCTCCTTAATGTAACTAAAGAATAAATTGCAACCACACTCACTATGAATATGCCTATAACGACAATTCTAGTTACAACCTTTCTTATATTTTCACTTACCGATGTTCTTGGAACCATACTCATCACCCTCTCCTAAATTACCACTCTTACTATATTTTCACCATAAATATAACTATACTGTGCCAAAAGCGCTCTATGTTTTATTAATCTAAATCCTGCGTCACCAGTCTCGTCTGCTTTACTTTTATTTGAGAATGGATTACACCTCTTTCCTATAAAAATATACTCAAGAGAAAAAGTAATATCATAATTTGCATTTACATCTATAATTGCATTTGGAAATAAATCAATTATTCGTAGATACATTTCTTCTGCAAGCCCTTGTATCTCAAATGTTCTTTTCATATCCATCTTTTCTCGCATCGACAATTCTTCAAGTTTTTCGGTAAATTCAGCAAAAGTTTGCGTTTCCTTTGTAAGCACTATTTTTATATCATCTATAATTCTAATCAATTGTCCATTTTCCATGATTGGTGGCAATATTGGGTTTAACAACATCAGCCCACTATATATTATCATTATAGGAACTCCTACAAACATACTAAGTGCTGTATTCCAAATAACTACCTCAGAAAACAAATTGGCATTTGTAAACGCTTGACTCAGCACTCCACATATTGAGCTAAAAAATAACAACATAGTTGCAAATCTAATATAATTTAACATATGTCTAAAGTGAATTTTGTGAGTTAAAGATCCTATGTGCCATGAAAACCACATACCAATTCCCAAAATAGATATTATAAAATATTCATAGAATAAAAGGTTTGACGCTCTCGAAAGTAATAAGGCAGACAAAGTGCATCCAATAATTTCTCCAATGACTCCATATATACCAAATAAAACTCCAAATGTAGCTGGCATAAAACTTTTCAATCCTACGCAGGAACTAAATCTCAAAAATCCAGTAATTCTAACCAAATAGTCCGCCAGAAAATATACAACTGCCGTTAAGATTATTATTTTTATTCTATTTAATACCACGTACCTAAACATTAGTCGACCTTTTTTTCAATTTAAATGCATCCAACATAGAAGGGTCTCCAATAAGTATCCCTATAACCATTAAGACAGCCCCAATACACATATTAGTAGTTATGACAAATTCACTTGTGTGTAAACCAAAATACCTGCTTACTGTTGTAGATGTGAGCATAGTAATAATTATTTCTGTAGAAAAAATCATTGATGTATTGAGAGGCGATACAAATCTCTGTGCGTAAGTTTGAATAACTGTATATAGGCCTCTTATAAATACACTTATGAATATTACACTACCCCAAAATATAGGCTCAGTAGGTAATGAAATTCTTGTGTCTTTTAACTTTGCTTCTATACACCATGCAACAAACGATATTATAGCAATGAATAGTAACTGTCCCATCGCTAAAATGGATGGGTTTGACCTGCTTGCAAAATATCCTGTAGATATAACATATGCGGCCATAGCTATATCAGCAATTATCAAATAAAAGATTTTAACATTGTAGAGATTTCTTAATTCCCAATTCATTATAAAAAGAATTCCAATTAAAACTATTACAATGGAAATAACTTTGCTTGGATTAGGGAATACCTTAAATAAAATTATTTCAATTATAGGTATGAACATAAAATATGCAGATACAACGCAAGAAATAGTAACTGCATCTAAATCGCTAGAACCTTTAAGTAAAAAATAATTGAACAAAAACAACTGCGACGACAAAATCAAACTTTGAATAATATGATTTTTGTCGACTCTAAATAATTCATTAAAAAACACCATAAATAGCAATATGAAACCAATCAAAGAGGTAATGCAAACAAAGGCAGAGTTAGGAATGCCCTCTGGCACTCCTGACAAAAACACATACTGCAACGAAGAAAAAAATGTAATGATAATTAATGAATAATTTGCCTCTAACTTGCTAATATCATACCTCCACTGCTACAAACTTTTTAAACAAGATATCAGGGTGATACATCATCTTAGAATTTCTCAAACCCTCTTCACCCAAATCTTCTTCAAAGTTTACATATTTAAAATTTGAACAACATATCTTCGCCAATTCATTGTTGAGCACCTTATATATGGCACCATATTTTGCATTGGCCTTTTCTATCATAAAATCAAATACTTCATCATTTAGTTTTACTCCAAACACAAATCCCGCTAATTCATCACTACAGTATATTGCAATGCCATCTAAACCCAATTCATCATAACTCTCAAGTGCTCTATCAAGAGCAATTTCCTCATAATCAAGTTGTATGTTTGATTGCCTGCCCTCATCAGCATCAACCCATAATTTATATAAATTTTTAATATTGGTCACGTCTGCTTTATCTATTTTTTTTACAACAATATTTTTATAATCTTTAAAAAACTTTCTAATTTCATTTCTTTTAGCCTTAAAGTGGCTTCCTTCCATTATAGCTATTGTTTCATACTTATACATATACTCATACAAATCTCTTCTATCTTCTATCGTAAATTTGTCTCCATATAATTTTTTTAAAATGTTTTGAGCGTTCTCTGAGATAGATTGAAACTTCACTTTCTTGTTATAAGATTTTGCATTAGAAATTATATTTTCAATTGCGGCTTTAATCCCATCAGTGTTGTTTAAATCACCCATAGGAAACAAATATGTTCTATATGTATCATCCGAAATTCCCTTTCTCAATGTGTAGAGAAAATCATCCTTTATGCAAAAATAGTCATCATACTTTGTGTCAAAGCAATAACCTGTCGCAAAAGAATGTTGACACGAACCCTCTCCAAATCTGCAAAAAAAACTATCTACCTTTTCCTTTGAACCCAAAGGTATTTTAACAAAATCTATCATAGTTATATATTTTAACATATTTTACAATATAAAAAAAGAGCGGAAAACCGCTCTTTTCATTGATTTATAGGACATTTTATTGCTAAATCTCGTCAAATTCATCTCTAATCTCTCCCACCACCTCTTCAAGTATGTCTTCAAGTGTCACTATACCTATAGTCTTACAATTATCGCTTCTCACAATAACTATATTAGAATAAACTTTCTGCATTCTTCTAAACGCCGATGAAATCTTTACATTTTCATTGAGAAAGAAAGGCTCGCGCATCAAACTTTCAATATCGAAATCTCCATTTGAAATAGTGTCTTCTTCCTTCACTATGCCCTGATTTACACCTATAGCTTTAATCAAATCTTTAACATTGAGTATGCCTACTATATTATCAAGACTGCCATCTACGACTGGATATCTTGTGTATTCATTATTGATTACTGTTGCCATCACTTGCTCATATGTTGAGTCAATACTTATGAACTTGACTTTGTCATTTGGTAGCATTACTTGACCTAAAGTCTTTTCGCCAAACTCCATTGCATTTTGAATAATTTCTTTCTCATCTGAATCTAGCACTCCTTGTTCATGTGATATATCCACCAAAGTTTTTAACTCATCTTCAGAATAAGTATCAATCCCTTCTTGCAAATCAACTTTTAGTATTTTTGCAAAACCATCAGATATTGCACTTAGAAGTCCCACGATAGGAAAAAATACAAGGAGTGATATATTAATAAAGTCAACGAAAAATAATAATATATTTTCAGAATTTTTATTTGCAATTCTCTTAGGTGTAATCTCACAGAAAATCAAAATAACAAATGTCAAAATCGCAGTAGCGACTGCCAGAGGAATATTTTTAATGTATATGGTTACTAAAAGAGTTGTAATTGTTGTAGCAATTATATTTACCACATTATTTAAAAACAGCATTGTGGAAATAATTCTTTGTTGGATGTCCTGCAATTCAAGTGCCTTCTTAGCTCTTAAGTTGCCCTTGTCAGATAATGTTTCTATCTTAACAAAGTCAGCGCCAGTAATTGCTGTTTCTATTGCTGATACAACAGCAGATATAAAAAGCATCAAAGCAAGCAGCCAAAACATTATTAACATTATAATACTATCGTCCATATATTTTATTCTCTCTTTTATACTTTGTAAGGTCGGATATTATCCGCCCCTACAAAATTATATTTTAAACCTAAGTGCACCCTTGTGACAAGTACTTATACATTCTCCGCATCGTATACACTCCATACTATTTGGATTCTTTGCTGGATTAACTTGCATCTTGCAAATCTTAGCGCAGTCTCCGCAACTCACACACGCATCTTTATCAATAGTAATTTTTAGGAAACTAACTTTTTGGAAGAGCGAGTAAAACGCTCCAAGCGGACAAATGTATTTGCAAAATGGTCTATTGATAATCATTGATAATACAACAATCATTATCAATAGTAAAAGTTTCCATAAGTACAATAATCCTGCCGCTGCACGCATTGCCTTATTTAATATAAGAAGTGGTATGCCACCTTCTAACATTCCTATAGGGCAGATAAATTTACAAAAATAAGGTGCACTTAATCCAAACTTGTCTCGTATAAATACTACTGCAAATATGCATACACCAAATAGGAAAAAGTATTTTGCAAATCTCAAAATCCTATCTATCTGATCTTTAACTGTAACTTTTGGCACTGGTATCATATATAGTAGCTCTTGTATAAGTCCAAAAAGACACAACCATCCGCAGATAAATCTACCAAGTAAAACTCCAATAAATGACAAAAAACCAATTACATAAAATGAAAACTTAGCTTTTTTTTGACTTAAAACTGCCTGCATAGCACCTATTGGGCAAGACATTATAGCCGCAGGACATGCATAACAATTCATACCTGGCACGCAAAATCTTTTTAAGGGTCCTTGGTAAATCCTTCCAGTTATAAAGCCTATCAAATAAGCATTTGTCATAAGTCCCCAAAGTGCCTGGATAGTTTTTCTTATTCCTTTTTGTCTTTTTAGACTTTTCATATTATCCATACTATCCGATACCACAACACTCAAGACAAATCATAACTGCTTTTTTAAGTACAACTTCTGCCTCACCAGAGTAGATGCCAAAAACACATAGTCCTATAGCTAAGAATAAGATGATATATTTTGACTTTTCAATTAGTAAATTTTTCATACTAATTTTATATTATATCATTTTAAATATTTTATCGCAACAATTGTGATGCAATAAAAAGGGACGACAAAATGTCGTCCCCTACGGTTTTAATATTTATTATAGATTACTCTATAATCTTTACAACTCTTCCTGAACCTACAGTATGTCCACCTTCACGGATAGCGAATCTAAGTCCCTCTTCCATAGCAACTGGGTGGATAAGTTCTACAGTCATCTCTACGTTGTCACCAGGCATACACATTTCTGTACCTGCTGGTAATTGACATACACCAGTGATATCAGTAGTTCTGAAATAGAATTGTGGTCTATAGTTATTCATGAATGGAGTGTGTCTACCACCTTCATCCTTAGTTAATACGTAAACTTGTGCAGTAAATTTCTTGTGACATTTTACTGAACCTGGCTTACAGATAACTTGTCCTCTCTCGATATCAGTCTTGTCGATACCTCTAAGAAGAAGTCCTACGTTATCTCCTGCTTGACCTTGATCAAGAAGCTTTCTGAACATTTCGATACCAGTGATAACAGTCTTCTTTGTCTCTTCGCTGATACCAACGATTTCCATTTCATCGTTAAGTTTAACTGTTCCTCTCTCTACTCTACCTGTAGCAACAGTACCACGACCTGTGATTGTGAATACGTCTTCTACTGGCATTAAGAATGGCTTATCAACATCACGAACTGGATCTGGAATGTAGCTATCAACTGCATCCATAAGTTCCATGATCTTATTTCCCCACTCACCTGAAGTATCCTCAAGTGCCTTAAGAGCTGAACCTCTGATTATAGGAATATCTGCGCCTGGGAATTCATATTCTGTAAGAAGATCTCTAACTTCCATCTCAACTAAGTCAAGAAGCTCTGGATCATCAACCATATCACACTTATTTAAGAATACTACGATAGCTGGAACACCAACTTGTCTTGCAAGAAGGATGTGCTCTCTTGTTTGAGCCATAACACCATCAGTAGCTGCAACAACGAGGATTGCTCCGTCCATTTGTGCTGCACCAGTGATCATGTTCTTAACGTAGTCAGCGTGTCCTGGACAGTCAACGTGTGCATAGTGTCTCTTTGCTGTCTCATACTCTACGTGAGAAGTATTGATTGTGATTCCTCTTTCTCTCTCTTCTGGTGCCTTATCGATGTTTGCATAATCGATGAATTCACCTGTACCATTTCTATCATGTAAAGTCTTTGTGATAGCTGCTGTTAAAGTTGTTTTACCATGGTCAACGTGACCGATAGTACCAATATTACAATGGGGTTTGTTTCTTTCAAATTTAGCCTTTGCCATTTTATTTTCCTCCTAGGATAATATATTTTTTTCTTTTTATTTTTTTCGTGAATTTATATTATATCATAAATTCGGGTTTTTATCAAGAAATATTACTTCTTCTCTTCCTTACTGCCCTTGTCTGAAAGAATCTTCTCTTGAACATTCTTTGGACATTGCTCGTATTTGTGGAAGAACATTGAGTAGTTTCCACGACCTTGTGTACGCGAACGAAGATCTGTTGAGTATCCGAACATCTCAGAAAGTGGTACATATGCTTTAACCATCTTACCAGATGCGATATCTTCCATACCTTCTACACGACCACGACGAGAGTTGATATCTCCAATTACATCACCCATATATTCTTCAGGCATTGTAACTTCTACTCTCATTATAGGTTCAAGTAGAACTGGTGCTCCCTTTTGCATAGCATCTTTAAATGCCATAGAACCTGCGATGTGGAATGCCATTTCAGAAGAGTCGACTTCGTGATATGAACCATCCCATACATTTGCATGAACTCCGAGAACTGGGAAGCCTCCTAAGATACCACACTTAGTTGCTTCTTCTATACCTTCGCCGATAGCTGGTATATATTCTTTTGGTATAGCAC
>JAFXWR010000175.1 GCA_017542725.1 Lachnospiraceae bacterium
GAGAGAGAGAGAGAGAGAGAGAGGTAGCTCTTTATAAGCTCATACAATATGTGTGGGGGTATGTAACAGTTAAATTAGAAACAGTATGTGAATTCAATCGTGGTACAACAATAACTGCAAGAGATATCAAAAGTGGTAATGTACCAGTTGTATCAGGCGGACAAAAACCAGCATATTATCATAATGTTTCAAATCGATCAGCAAATTGTATAACCGTTGCAGGGTCAGGAGCATATGCCGGATATGTTAGTTTTTGGAAAGAACCTATATTCTGTTGTGACTCATTTACAGTTGATGTTAAAAATAAAGAAATATTAGATATAAAATATTTATATTATTATTTGCTAAATAATCAAAAGAAAATATATGCTAAGAAAAAAGGAGCAGGAATACCACATGTGCATGGGAAAGATATCTCAAATTTCATCATATGTATCCCTGAGTACAAAAAGCAGACAGATATTGTAAGTACTCTTGACAAACTCGACACTCTCTGCAACGACTTAACTTCTGGTCTTCCTGCCGAGATTGATGCAAGAAAGAAACAATATGAGTATTATCGAGATAAACTTTTAACATTTAAATAGAAAGGAAAAAAGATGGATAGCACCTATAGCATAGTTCTTGAAACTGACAAAAGTACGGTTGTTACAGAGTACAAGAAGTTAAAGAGAACAGAAACTTCATATCAAAGTGAAGCGGCTCTTGAAAAAGAGTTTATTGATTTGCTACAAACTCAAGGTTATGAGTATTTTGTGGCTAAAAGTGAAGAAGAACTAGTTTTAAATTTGAGAAAACAGTTAGAAAAACTCAACAATATAATATTTACCGATAATGAATGGGATGATTTTTTTAATACATACATAGCGAATAAAAATGAAGGTATAGTTGAAAAATCAAAAACTATACAAGAAGATTATATAAAAGTTTTAAAAAGAGAAAATGGAAGCAGTCAAAATATAACTTTAATTGATAAAAAAGATATACACAATAATTATTTACAAGTTATTAATCAATACGAGGCAAATGATGGAGTGCATAAAAATAGATACGATGTCACAATACTTGTAAATGGATTACCACTAGTTCATATAGAACTTAAAAGAAGAGGAGTGGCACTCAAAGAAGCATTTAATCAGATTAATAGATATCAAAGAGAAAGTTTTTTCTCAGAATCAGGTTTATTTGAGTATGTGCAAATATTTGTCATTTCAAATGGAACATCTACAAAATATTATTCAAATACGACTAGAGAACGAGCTATAAAAGAAAATGAAGGTCAAGCTAAGTCGACAGCTAAAAAAACTTCAAATAGTTTTGAATTTACATCATATTGGGCAGATGCAAAGAATACGACTTTGCCCGACTTGGTAGATTTTACAAAAACATTTTTTGCAAAACATACTATATTAAACATACTTACCAAGTATTGTGTGTGGACTGTTGATAATATGCTTCTCGTTATGAGGCCTTATCAGATAGTGGCAACTGAAAAAATATTAAACAAGATTATAGTAAGAACAAACTATAAAAAGGTTGGCACAGTTGATGCAGGTGGTTATGTGTGGCATACTACTGGTTCTGGGAAAACTCTTACATCATTTAAGACAGCAAAACTTGCTGCGAGTTTGCCGTTTATAGATAAAGTTTTGTTTGTTGTTGATAGAAGAGACTTGGATTATCAAACAATGAGAGAGTATGACAAGTTTGAAAAAGGTGCTGCAAATGGGAATAGAAGCACTGAAGTTTTGACACGGCAACTGAAAGAACCAAAGGAAAAATCAAGCATTTTGGTTACAACTATTCAAAAATTGAGCCAATTTGTAAAAAAGGGCTCGCAAAGCTTCGCCCCTACGGATGACACAGATGTATTTAATAAACATATTGTTATGATTTTTGACGAGTGCCATCGCTCGCAGTTTGGAGAGATGCACACTTTGATTACAAAGAAGTTTAAGAATTATCACTTATTTGGATTTACTGGAACTCCAATTTTCCCTGAGAATAGTAATAGTGGTAATAAACCAGATTTAAAAACTACAGAGCAAGCATTTGGCGAGAGACTTCACACATACACAATTGTTGATGCTATAAGAGACAATAATGTTTTGCCATTTAGAATTGATTATATAAATACAATAAAACAAAAAGACACAAGTAAAGACAAGCAAGTCACTGATATAGAAAGAGAAAAAGCACTTAACAACCCAAAAAGAATTCAAGAAATAGTTGAATATATACTTGAACATTTCAACCAAAAAACAAAAAGAGATAGTAATGCATATGAATTCAGAAAAGTGCTAAATATACCAGAGATAGTACAGGACCGTGAAATTGAACCAGCAAAAAGAGTAAAGGCAGTTTACTCACAAAGCGGAAGTAGAATAAAAGGATTTAATTCTATTTTGTGTGTTCAAAGCATAGATATGGCAAAAACCTATTATGATATATTTAAGGAAATGATGATAGAGACTGGACAGAATCTTAAAATAGCAATTATATATTCATTTTCTCCTAATAGCGATGATAATAGCAATGGCAACTTAGATGAAGAAGGTTTTGACACCAATGCACTAGCTACTTCGGATAGAGAGTTTCTTGATAATGCGATAAGTGAATATAATAAAATGTTTAATACAAACTATGATTCATCTGGAGAAGGTTTTGAAAATTATTATAAAGATGTTTCTCATAGAATGAAGAATAAGGACTTGGATTTACTTATAGTTGTAAATATGTTTTTAACTGGGTTTGATGCGACAACTCTCAACACTTTGTGGGTAGATAAAAATCTTCGTCAACACGGACTTATTCAAGCATTTTCAAGAACGAACAGAATTTTAAACTCGGTTAAAACTTATGGTAATATAGTGTGCTTTAGAGATTTGACTAAAAATGTAGACGATGCAATAGCAATGTTTGGTGATAGAGATGCGACAGGAGTTGTATTACTAAAGAGTTATAAAGAATATTATGATGAATATATAAAACTTGTAAATGAACTTTATACTAAATTCCCAATAGGTGAAGCAATTGTATCTGAAAAATCAAAAAAGGAGTTTGTTGTATTATTCGGAAAGATATTAAGGCTTAGAAATATTTTATCTGCATTTGATGAATTTGTGCTTGATAAAACTATGACAGATAGAGATTTACAAGATTATACCAGCATGTATAACGATATATATGCGGAACTCAAACCAAAAGTCGATGGAGATAAGGAATCAATACTCGATGATGTAGTATTTGAATTAGAACTTGTAAAGCAAATTGAAGTAAATATTGATTATATACTTATGCTTGTAGAAAAGTATCATCAAAGTAATTGCAAAAATAAAGAAATACTAGTGGATATTGATAAAGCAATAAAATCAAGTCCGGGACTTAGATCAAAGAAAGAATTGATAGATAATTTCCTTGAGACTATAAATGTTGATTCAAAAGTTGCAGAAGACTTTAAAAAATATGTAGTAGAAAAAAGAGAAAATGACCTGCAAGAAATAATATCAGATAATAATTTAGATGATGAAAGGGCAAGAGAATTTGTAAAGAATGCATTTAGAGATGGAGAGTTAAAATTAGAGGGGCAAGATTTTGACAAGCTCATTCCAAAGACATCATTCTTTGATAGCAATAGAGTAGAATTAAAAGAAAAAGTAGCTAATATATTAAAAGAATACTATGACAAGTATAGTGGAATATTAGAGTAGTGTAAGGACGAGTACTGCGGGTCATTGTAGGGGCGAACTTTAGGAGCCCGAAAGGATATGAAATGGCAGACATAAAAAAAGAGCAAGAAAGAGAAGAACTCCATAAGGCTATATGGGGAATTGCCGATGAACTGAGAGGTAGTGTAGACGGATGGGATTTTAAATCCTATGTTTTGGGTATAATGTTTTATCGTTATATTTCTGAAAATCTATGCAATTTCATTAATGATAATGAGAAAAAATCAGGTAACAAAACATTTAACTATGCTGAACTTGATGATAAAAAGGCGAAAGCTATAAAGGATGAAATTGTAAAAATTAAAGGTTTCTTTTTGTTGCCATCGGAATTATTTGAAAATGTAAGAAAGAAAGCAGCAAACGACGAAAATTTGAATATGACACTTGAGCAAATATTTAAAAACATAGAAAGTTCTGCAAAAGGAACAGATACTGAAAAAGATATACAAGGACTTTTTGAAGATGTTGATGTAAATAGCAATAAACTTGGTAATACTGTAGCAAATAGAAATAAGAAACTTGTAAAACTTCTTGATGGTATAGGCGATATGAAACTTGGGGACTATCAAGATAATACTATTGATGCGTTTGGCGATGCATATGAATATTTGATGAGTATGTATGCAAGTAATGCAGGTAAATCAGGCGGAGAATTTTTTACTCCTCAAGAAGTATCAGAATTACTTACTAAAATCGCGATTGTTGGTAAAAAAGAAATTAACAAAATATATGACCCAGCTTGTGGAAGTGGCTCGCTATTACTTAAAGCAGCTAAAATTCTTGGAAAAGATAAAATCAGAAACGGATTTTTTGGACAGGAAATTAATTTAA
>JAFXWR010000176.1 GCA_017542725.1 Lachnospiraceae bacterium
CATATATATATATTTTACTTTATAATATAATTTTTTGCAAGTTTTTGGTTATTAAATTTTATATTTTTGCACAAAAAAGGGCGGATGATATCCGCCCCTACACTATGTTGTTGCTAGCATTTTACCGTCTGCTGCTACTGCATACCCGTCTGGTGTAGTGCCACCAACTAACATTGAACCATCTTCTCGGAAATAATACCAATCATTTTGTATTTTTTTCCAACCGATAGCCATTTTACCTTCATCTATAGTCTTGGCATTTTCAAAGAAGTAAGTTTTACCATCTACTGTTTTTACCCAGCCAGTAACCATATTGCCTTCAGTATCAATATAATATATATTTTGTACTGCGACTGAAGTAGGTATATCATTTACTGTTTTTGTCACAGTTGAATTAATTGCAAAGAAGCCATTTGTTGCAGTTGTACTTTGTCCGTTTAAATTTATTGTAAGTTTAAATTTATTTGTAACTATATCAAAAGTCCAAGCGGTAGAAACTGCATCTACTGCCTGCATAACTGCAGGTTTTGTAGAGGCATTTTCAGTGGTTGTTGGTGCTGGATCAGTCTTTGGCAAGGCACCACCGCCTCCGCCTCCTCCTCCACCGCCGCCACCACCTCCGCCTCCTCCTGGTGGTCTACTTTTCTTTTGATTTGGTGCTGGCTTTGGTGCTGGGTTTGCTTTCCACTCCGCATACAAAGTTAAATCACTTGTCACTACACCGATATTTGCCGAATTATTATAATACACATTTTCTTATGTTTTCCATCTACTAAATGTATAGCCTGAGCGTGTAAATTCATTTGCATAGAGAGTTGTCTCTTCACCTTCAAATGCATATTGAGTTTCCATATTGCCTGAACCACCATTTGGATTATACGTTATTGTGTGGTATGTACCGCTACTTGTATCAAGAGTCCATTTTGCATGAAGGGTAAGGTTTGACGTCTTTCCAACTAAGCTTGATATCGCTGAGCCACTAAAGTCACTATTTTCATACCAACCTTCAAAATTATAATGTGCTCTATTTACATTTGCTCCTGTAGGTAAATTGGTTGTCGCTGCACTTTCTACTGTCCAACTTGTTGGTGCAGTATAGCCATCAGCCCAAGTACCTTTATTAACATTATATGTAACATTGTATGTAATTATGCTCCACTTAAGCCAGTACTCTTTATCTGATGCAGTTTTAGCTGCTACACTAGTGACTTTTGATCCTGTAAATCCTGAGTTCTCATACCAGCCATCAAACACATATCCTGTCTTTGTTATGTTTTGACTCGTTGGAAGAGTAGCGCCTGCTGTATACAATCTATTTTTCTCATAATTATTTGTCGTAGAGTTTAATGTGTAGTCAGTATATCCTGCTGCAAATGCTCCACCATCTACATGCAATGTGACAGTATAACTATTTTCATTCCACTTAGCATAGAGTGTCTTAGGCTCTGTCACAGTATAATTAATTCCTGCCTTTCCAACTAAGTTAGTGCAAGCTGATTCTCCATACCAGCTATTTTCTATATCAAATGTGAAGCCTGGCACATCAGCTAATGTCTTTAACTGAGTAACCTGTCCAAGTATTATATCTTCATAAGTTGGCGCAGGTATTGTACCATGTCCATTTGCATTATATGTAATGCGAGCTTTCCATCTTGCATAGACATTTACTTCAACAGCATTACTTGTAGTTAAATCAGTGTTACCCGTGTATTTGTTTGTATCGTTTAAATCAGCATTACTATACCAGCCATCAAATGTGTATCCACTTGGAATATTGGTTGGATTAGCAAGTGTAGTAGCTGTGTCATAAGTTTTTACTTTGTCTGCTGGTGCTGTGCCTACTCCATTGACATTATACTTAATCGTATAAGTATGTGCAGTCCACTTTGCATAGATAGTTGTACTTCCACCATTAGTACTTATTATATCTGAAGTGCCATCATATTGATCGCTGTATGTCTTATTGCCTATGTTATAATTTCTAAACCATCCTGCGAAATCATATCCATCCTTACTTGGTGCTGCAAGAGTCTTATTTACACCATAAGTTTTTGACGTATTATTTTCTGAAATTGTTACACCACTTAATACTGTATTATAATTTATTGTATAAACATTTGCTGTCCACTTTGCATAGAATGTTGTTGGACCATCAACTGCTACTCCAGTCGCACCATTCATTCCTACAGAGTTTATAAGTTCTTCTTCTCTATACCAGCCACCGAATGTATAACCAGTAGCAGATGTATTTGGAAGTGTGATAGTTGTGGCACTTGTTATCTCAATTGAAGTAGGTTGAGACGCATTTATATTTGTTCCATTATATTGCACATTAAATACTACCGCTCTCTTCCACTTAGCATAAACATATACAGTCGCACCATTTTCATTTGACAAATCATCTTTACCTTCCCACTTAGCACCATATGTACCGGTTGTAGAATCATAAGACTTAAACCAACCTAAGAACTCATAACCAGCAGGAATATATGTTGGGCTTTTCAACTCTGAAGCTGCGAGTGCTGTCGAATATGTTTTTGTAATTGGTGATGGCTTTGTCGCTCCAACTCCTACTAAATTGTAATCAACTGTATATTGATTAGCATTCCACTTTGCATAAATTGTATAAGTGTTTGTTCCTTCTACATATATACCATCAGTTGTCTTATCATATGCTGTAGCAAGTGCACTTGTTGTATACCATCCATCAAATGTATAGCCCTCCTTAGTTGGCTCAGCTAAATCAGTTGTAATTGCAGTACCGTATGTCTTTGTAAATGAAGTGTTGCCAGTTATTGTTCCACCATTTGCATTATAATTTATAGTATATGCCTTTGCTATCCACTTTGCATAAATATTATATAATACTGTTCCTTCTACGTATATATCATCATTTGATTTGTTATATCGAGTGTTAAATGTTCCATTATCAGTAAACCATCCACCAAATGTATATCCAGTTTTAGTTGGAGTGGCAAGAGTTCCACTATAATTAGTATCATAAGTTTTTGTAAATGTTGTAGCTCCTGTTAATGTTCCATCATTTAAATTATATTTAATTGTATAGTTCTTTGCTACCCACTTTGCATAGATTTCTTTTACATCATCTTGCTCGAAACTTAAGTCTATAGTTCCAGTATAAGGATAATATAAGTTGCTATCTTTATACCACCTATCAAATGTATATCCAACTCTTGTAGGAGTATCAAGTGTTATATCCGTATGGCAAGTTTTTGTAATAGACTCCCTGCCTAAAGTTCCATCATTTAATACATATTTAATAGTATATGTATTTGCCACCCAATGTGCATACATACTCATTGGTGCTGTAATAGGAATTAAATCTTTACTATTACCAATCTTAGTTGCAGTACTTGCATCTGGTCCATCATACCAACCTTCCACTCTCCATCCTGGTTCAGTTTTGTTTTTCATTGTTGGAAGTTCCATTGGCATAGATGGAGTAGCAAGTTCATATTCAAATTTCGTATCACCTGTAGAACTAATATAGAATGTTAATGTTATTCCCCACCTTGCATATAATTGCTTTGTATCACCTTGCACATTACTTAAATCTGTTGTTCCATCATAAGCTGTGCCAGTGCATTCTACATTTTCATACCAACCGATGAATCTATATCCCTGTTTTACATTTGTAAGTGTAGGCAAAGTTGCATTAGTACCATAAACTTTAGTTAAATCACTTATGTTGTTTGCGACATTTGCATCTACCGCATTTAAATTAAATCTTATTGAATAAGTATTTGCTGTCCATTTAGCATAAATGTCGTATGTTGATTTTCCTTCTTCATAGATGTCATCATTTGCCTTGTTATATTCAGTATTAAATGTAGTATTATCTCTAAACCATCCATCAAATCTGTAACCTGTCTTAGTCGGTGCTGCTAAATCAGATGTGATTGGTGTGTCAAATGTTTTTTCAAATGATGTATCGCCTGTTATATTTCCACCATTTGCTTTGTAATTAATTGTGTATGTCTTTGCAGTCCATTTAGCATAGATATAATATGGCGAAGTTTTACCTTCTTCATATATATTATCGTTGGCTTTGTTATACTCATTGTTAAATGTTGTGTTGTCAGTAAACCATCCAACAAAAGTGTATCCAGTCTTTGTTGGCACTGCTAAATTGCTTGTGATTGCTGTACCAAAAGTCTTTATAAATGATGTATCTCCAGTTAGTGTTCCCCCATTTGTATCATAATTTATAGTATAAGTTTTTGCAGTCCATTTTGCATAAATATAATATGGCGTTGTTTGTCCTTCTTTATATATATTATCTGCAGTCTTATCATATTCAGTAGTGTATGCGCTTGTAGTGTACCAGCCATCAAATGTCCATCCATCTCTTGTTGGAGTTGCAAGTTCTCCTGCATATGCAGTGTCGTATGTTTTGTCAAATGAAGCAGGTGTTACTGTGCCTCCATTTGCATTGTAGTTTATCGTATAAACATTTGCTATCCACTTAGCATAAAGTGTTGTAGGTGCACTAGTTGTGAAGCTCTCTCCTGCTGCACCCACACGGTTGCTAACAGAAAAATCTGTAGCATTATTATACCAGCCATCAAATGTATAACCTGTAGCTGTTATTGAAGGAAGGCTTACAGTTGTTGAACCCACTATTTCTTTAGAAGCAGGTGCAGTTCCATGACCATTTGCATTATATACTAAAGCTGTTTTCCACTTTGCATATACAGTCTTTGTAGCACCATGCTCATTTGTCAGATCTGAGTTGCCATTCCACTTATTACTAAGTTCTGGTTCATTGTACCAACCCAAAAACTCATAGCCATCGGCAATATTCATAGGAGTTGGCAAATCACTTGATGAAATATTTACGCCCCATGATTTTGTTATAGGGCTAATCGCATCTGCTGCAACTCCTCTTAAATCAAATTGCACTGTATACTTATTAGGTTCCCAACTTGGATATATATCTATTGAGTCATAGTTATCAGTAGTTAAATCAGTATTACCATAATATCTTTCCCCTCTGCCACCAAATTCCTCATATCCATATCCAGGTCCAGTCCACCAACCAGTAAATTGATGATTTGCCTTTGATGGGGTTGCAAGCACTACAGGAACACCAAAAGTTTTAGTTACTATATTTTCTACTCCATCTGGTAATCTTTCTCCTAGTGAATTAAATACATTATATGCAATTGTATAAGTAATAGGCTCCCACTTTGCATAATAAGTCTTATCGCCTTCTAAAGAGTTCCCCCATATTGCAGAAACACTATTACCTGAAAAATCAGGATACTCATACCAACCGCCAAATCTATAACCTTCTCTTTTAATCCGAGTGTCAGTACTATTAGGCATAGTGAATAATGTATCAAATATTCTATCTGCCGGATTAACAAAATCACCAATCCAAGTTCCACCATTTTCTACAAAATGAACTTTGTATTTACCAACCTCCCAAATAGCTTTCATAGGATGAATGGTAAAGTAACCACTCGAACCCATGCTAGATTGTTTAAACCCAGCAGGAATTTCACTCATACCTCCGCCATAAGTAGCATAGCCGCTCGTATAGTGCCAAGTACTTAATGTATGTCCTCGTTTATACACATTGCTTGGAGTAGGAAGCAAAAATGTCTCATTAAACATCTTATAATCTCTTGGTGTAAATCCATCTGCCCATTTACCACCATTTAAATCATAATCAATCTTCTCTCTTGCCTCTCCCATTACTGGATAAAGTTTGATTGTCTTTCTTCCATCATTCTCAGATATAGTTGTTATAGTCTCACCTGTTTCAACATCCAACCATGCAACTACCTCTGTACCTTCATAACCATATTGTGGGTTTTTATTTGCCCATACAGGGTCAGTAGCATTAGGGAGTGTGTATTCTTCACCATATCGTCTTTTTCTTGTTTCTTTTGGATTCAGATGATATGTCCAATCGGATTCCTTACCATATAAGACTACCTCATACTCATTTCCTATCCAAGTAGCTTCAAATGTTATGTCATCTTCTATAATATAATTATTAAAATCAACAGCTGCCCCTGTTCCTTTTATAACCCATTTGTCAAATGTCCAATGTTCTCTTATAGGAACTGATGGTGTTGCCATTTTATTGCCAGCTGGTATAGATACACTTGTTATGAGTCCGCCATCATAACCATTTTCTAAACTTACAGTTTTCCTTTCACCTGGCTCAAGTAAATTCAAATCTAAAGTACAAGACTTTCCAAGGAAAGTTATTGTAACTTGATTATCTCCATCTGTCATTATATGGTCTTTCTCTATACTAATATCGAAATGGTCTTCGTTTCCATCATAAGTTATAGTCTTATAATAAACTGGATACTCATCCCCACTTTCTGGGTTGATGCCCTTATTAAGTTTTCCATCCAAATTATAAGTGTAATTTGCTACTTTTATAACAAGACCTGTAGGATCAAATCTATCTTCTCCTTTTACATAGTCAAGTTTAAGTGGTGCGCTCACTACCTCTATACTATCTGCTTCTCCAAACTCAGAGAATACATAAAAATATCTTCTCGCAAAGTAACCATAATTTATGCCATAAACTCTTAAATATTTACCTCTATAATAGGCATCAAAATAATTATCATTATCTTTGTGATTAACTAAATTTTCATCAGCCACTTCGACATTTCTAAGTCCTCTATAGCCTCTATCGCCACAAGTAGCATCATCCATACCATATTTGTATAATGCAATGGTATTAGTTGGGCCTGTTAAATCTAATGTAGAATTTGTAGCAACAACATATGATATAAGCAAAGTATGATCTTTAAAGAAATTCTTAGGAGTTTCGAAATCTTCCCAATCAGTTGCATCTTCAATGAAACTTGTGCTATATGCTAATACAGGTTTGTCAAGCGGTAGATAATTTGCTCTATCATTTATGTCAGTTATATCAATTTCATACACATTCGTTGTATTGTCGTCAAACATTACAACATTATTGTCACAATATAAATCTCCAGTATATAAAACTGTGACAAATGACCTATCACTAACTTTATCTTCAGTTTGCAAATAGTTGGTTTTTGCAGAGAAATCATCTCGATTTAAATCACTGTATGTAATCTCTGCAGTTGTATCATCTCTAAAATATAATTTAACTCTTAAACCTGTCAAATCGATAGCGTCACCTACATTATAAGTTCTTCTTGTAGGTGCAGATAAACCTTCAATTCTTCTTATTCTCTTCTTGTCCCAACTTGCCTTAAGAGTTCTGTTTTGTCCATCTCTTATATGGAATAATGTGTCAAAATTAAACTCTACACTTTCTCCTACTTCTACATCATACCAGTGATAGAAAATGTATCCTGCTGCAACTGGGTCTTCAGGCCTTTCAACTTTTTTATGATTCTCGACAAGTCTTGTAAAATTTTCTCCCTTGCCACCCAAGTCAAAAGTTACTGTCACATAACCACTGGCAGTAAAATAACCCGGTGTCCCTTCCACATCAACTCTTGCATAAGTTTTGTCTTTTGGATTTGTATCGTTATACTCTGTACCGTTGCCACCTACAAGTTTAAGGCAGCCTTCAAACATATTGTCGCTTTCTGTCACAGAACTTGTATTAAATGTAGATGATGCATATATAATTTCTAAGTTTTCACAGTATGCAAACATTTCATTCATTTGAGTTACATTGCTAATATCAAAACTACTTATATCTATAGAGGTAATACTTCTCAAATTGGTAAACATGTTATTTAAACTTGTAACATTTTCTAACGTAAAACTCTCAAGATTAATACTTGTAAGTGATATTGCTTCCTCAAACATACCCTCAACACTTGTTAGAGATCTTGTATCAATAGAACTTAAATCTACACTTTTAAGTAATTCACATTGTGCAAACATCCAGTTCATAGTTTCTACTTTTCTAGTATCAAAATGTGATATGTCTATACTTTCTATAGCCGATGCCTCAAATAAAAGTGACATATTTGTTACATTGCTTGTATCAAATGAAGAAAGATCGAGGTTTACACTTTTTGGATTTGCTTTAAGCGGAAATGGCCAGTCTTCTAAAGAATCACACATATTAAAGAGTCCTAGTCCGGCAAACATTCGTTCCATATTTTGAACTCTACTTGTATTTAAATTAGTTAATCCATTTAACTCTTCGACATGAACAAATGAGTTTTCTAAATCTGCTCCAATGAAATTACCTTCTTCGTCATATCGCTTACTTGAAAACATATATGAACTATCTTCTGGCAAATATATATTTCCATTAGTTGGTGCATAGATATAAACTTCTGTTCCTTTGATATAACCTTTTAATCCATCACTTTCAGCTATATCCCAAGTTTCATTGACATCTGTTGGAGCCGAATCAGGATAAACTAAGATATTTATTTTGGTTATTTCCTTTTTATTCTTTGTTGTGCTATTAAACCAATCATATGGCAGATGATAAACTACTTCTTCCCACTTAGCTTTAAGTGATATATTATCATTAACTTCTATCTCAGCTTCATCACCATATTCATTGCCAGCATCATCAACCCAGCCAATAAATTTACAGCCTTTCTTGGTGAAAACATTTTTTGGTAATTTAATGGTTTCACCTGGTTCTGCTATAATGCCTTCCATAAATCCTTCGCCACCATTAGAATCAAAAGATACTAATCCAGTTTCATTAGTAAGTGCTCTAATTCTAAAGTTGCTGCCATAGATCATTCCATCTCTTCTAAAGATACCTTCTCTATTCAAGTCTATCCATTCGCCTGTTTCTTTATCTTTATATAAACTCTGACCAAGTGCAACTTCGTTCATACTTGGTCTGTCGCTATTTGAGCCATAATCTACAGACTCATCTACAAGCAATTGTACATTGTTCGGTATATCTAAAACTACAGAGAAGTATGTATCCCTTTTTAAACTTATACTGCTATTAAGTGGAATAGTAAATATTCCTTGTCCACTATGAGTTAGATTTTGCGTAAGTCTAAGTTCTCCATCAGTAGGATTTTCCATCGCTTCATCGCTAGTATATATTTTTATCTTACCACCACTTATTGGTGAATAGTGAGCAATATTCACTGCATCCAATTTTTGATTTGTTTCGCCTGTTACCTTAAAAATATTTCCAACTTCAGTTGTATTTAAATGATTTACACTATACAAATATCCTGCTGAAGCTGTAGTGTCATAATGGTAATTGTATTTATAAGTGTCAGCTTCAACTACATCTATAGCATACATGTTATTATCTATAGATAAGTCATAATATGATAACCAAAAGTATCCTTCTTTTGCATTTTTATATGGCGGAAATGCGTTTTCATCTCCCCAGCTATTTCTGACAAGCCATGCACCAGGACCTCCTGGTACTTCATTTTCACGCAGACTAATATTATAATTTATAAAGTTTTCTGCAGGTACATTGTCATTCCATCCCACTACAATTACTCCGTGATTGGCTGGACTTTTCACTTTTGCACCATTCACCAATCTTCTTGGAGCCATATAATAATGCTCACCATTTATTTCTTTACTATAACTTGATTCTTGTCCAGCATGGTAACTTATACCAACTGCACCATGTTCCATGATGGCTCTTTTTACGGCATCTCTATCTACTTTAGATATTATGTGGACATTGTTCATTTCAACTGCATTTTCATTAAATGCATACTTATCTTTTTCAGGTGGAAGTCCGTTCTCAACCATACTATCCATTAATGAATAAGGGACATTTGACTCCCTTGTTGCACCCATATAAGTTGACCCAACAAATGCTGCATACAAAAAGTTTCCGCCAGCATTACCAAAATTTGGCGCATCATAACCACGACTTGTGTAATAGTCAGGATCTAAATCATTATAGTCTCTTAATTCAACACCTGGTTTATCTATATTTTCTGAATTAGTTACATTTTTTAAACCTTTAAGCACATAGTATGAAAATGCAGCTTCGCTCATGTCAGATTTTTCATCATAGTCCTCTTCTGAACTTGCATTTAATAAATTCTTTTTACGAAGATTTATTTCCATCAAACCTATAGTGGCAAATGCCCAACAAGTTCCATATGGATATTGATTTCGTATTGGAGGAACGATTGATACACCAAAATCGTTTGTTTTTTCTCTTGAATCATAAGATTCTGGCAAAGGACTTTCACCTAATAATCTCTCAAGCGGATCAACATATCTATTATTCTTTTTAAACTCTACAGGAGGAATATCTGGCGCAACATATCCAAAGAAAGGTTCAATCTCCTCTTCTGTGTTGGCTTCGCTAGAAGTTGCTATGTCAGCATCTACACTTCCAGTAAGTAAATCCACATTGCTTTCAGTGGCAACTATTTCAAAATCTATAATTTCATCAATGATAATATCATCAGCATCTGACATTTCACTTTCAGTTGCTATGCTAACTTCACTGTCTACTATAACAGCTTCAGTTGTTTGTTCTGTATCATCTATTATTTCAGATTCAGTTGTCTGTTCTGTATCATCTATTATTTCAGATTCAGTTGCCTTATCTATCTCATCCAAAACATCAGATTCAATTTTTGAATCTGTCTCATCTTCTATTACGTCTTCACTTTCTGGTTCTATCTCATCTGAAACATTAGATTCAGTTGTTGAATCTGTTTCATCTTCTATGTCATCTTCACTTTCTGACTCTATCTCATCTAAAATATCAGATTCAATTGTTTGATCTGTTTCCTCTTCTATATCATCTTCAGCTGTTGAATTAATCGCATCATCAACTTCTGATGCATCAACATCAGTTTCATTCTCTTCATTATTAATGTCTGATTCAAATTCAAGCAAGTCCTCACTAGACTTCAAACTCTGAGTCATGCTTTGTATTGCTTCACTATCTAGGGCAAACGAAAAATTCGCGTTGGTGAGAACCATTGCAACACACAAAACAATTGAAACCAATCTCTTAAAATTCATATGATACTCCTTACACTTCTAATTTCCCACATAAAACACAATTTATCTATATGATAAATATAACCATACAAACGCAATATAAGAACAAAAAAAGGATGTAGTTTTATGCTAATAGGTTAATGTAGTTAAATAGACATTAAGGTATAAGTATAGAATTACATTCTTTTTGTATTTAAATTGTATCAATTTATTTGCCGTTTTTCAATAAAAATTTTAATAAAAAAGCTGAATTTTGCATAAAATAAAAATTATGCAGCAAGTGTTGCATAATTTTTTTTATTTACCAATATACATATATTTTTAACTACTATTTTAATGTTTTTTGTCCATAATTTTTTTACATTTAATATACTCTTTGGTATAGCCTATGCCATAGGTAATACCTTCTATCTCAGCAAATTCCTCTATCAGCACATCATTTGCCTTATCTTCATAATTCTTAAGATAGTCTTGCTCTATCTCCTTGCTTATCTTCTCGCATTCTGAAATCATCAGTACTGACCTTCTATGCTTTTCTTCATTCGTAAGTTGATTAGGCATCTCATCTGCCTTCGTACCTTTCCGCCTTGAATACGGGAAAATGTTCGGATTATAAAACCTCATCTTCTTTACGAACTCTAAACTTTCATTGAAGTCATCTTCAGTTTCTCCAGGAAAACCAACTATCACATCAGTAGTAATAGTTGCATATGTCATGTACTCTCTAATTAGTTTACATGCTTTTTCAAAATCAGTTGTAGTGTAATGACGATTCATTCGTCTGAGTGTCTTATCGCAACCTGATTGGAGCGAGAGGCAGAAGTTGGCGCAAAACTTTTTTGCAAGTAGGGGCGGACATTCTGTCCGCCCGCAGTGTGACAGATTGTCGTCCCCTACGAGAAATTTCAAAAAATAATCATCAATGATTCGAGGTTCAAGTGAGCCAAGACGAATTCTTTCTATACCATCTATTTCTGCTACTTGAGTCATAATTTCAAGTAAAGATTTTCTTGCGACTTCAATCGCACCTTCATTTTCATACTGAAGTCCCACCCTATCAAGTCCAAATGAACTTAGATGAATGCCTGTGAGCACTATCTCCTTGACACCTGCTCGCACTTTTTCTTTCACTTCATTTATAATATCGTCATTATCACGAGATTTTATATTACCACGAAGAAAAGGAATGATGCAGTAGGTGCAGTATTGGTTGCAGCCGTCTTGAATTTTAATAAATGAACGGATGCGTTGGCGAATAGTATTATCCCCATTTACTTGTAGGGGCGGACATTCTGTCTGCCCGAGGGACGACAAAATGTCGTCCCCTACGGACTGGCAAATTATTGTTGAAATTAGGTCGGTGAGTTTGGATTTTTCTTTATTTGATAGTAAGTAGTCGACACCATCTAAGTGAGGGCTCGCAAGCTTCGCCCCTACGGTTGGGCGGATGATATCCGTCCCTACGGATAGTGAGTCTACCATACAACCTATGGCGATTACTTTGACATTTGGGTTATATTTTTTTGCAAGATGAAGCATCTGTCTTGATTTTTTGTCAGCTATACTTGTGACGCTACAAGTATTCACTATATAAAAATCAAGATTTTTATATTCATTTTTATTTTCGACATCAATATAAACTAAACCGAGTTTAATTAACTCATCCTTAATCTTATTAGACTCATATGTGTTGACCTTACAGCCAATTGTTTTAATGGTAAACTTCATAAAAAAATAAAGCGGATGATTTAACATCCGCTTAATAATTAATGTGCTAACATCGGTCCATACTTTTCTGCCGGCTGAGTCTCTTGCACATTATCATAGACATGAACTCTTCCAAATTCATCGACTTCATAGTTGACTCCACCTGATGTATTTGATGCTGCTGACTTAGTAATCTCTTTAGTAGCATTTGATACATTTACTTCCGACTTAGTGTTTCTATCAAGCTCTTTAGCTTGACCTATTTGATCATGATAAGCAAGATAGTAATTATTTAAATTTGGATTGGTATAATAAATAGGATTGGTATAAAACTCTGATTTTGCTATGCTAGTATCTCTCATCAAGACATTATCATAATATAAGAACCCATCATAATCAGCATAATATTCCTGATATACTTTCCTATACATACCAGCCTTTTCAGCTGTCTGTAACGAACCATCATCTCCAAAGTAATAATAATATCCATCAATCATATGTAATCCAAAAGTCATACCACCATAGTTTCTGTCAATCTTATTGTCAAAGAAGTAATACTTTTTCGTTGTAGGATTTTTCCACCAACCAGTCACAAGTTTTCCATCTCCATCAAGATAATATACATTATCTCCTACATCAAGTAGCGTTCCTTTGAGGTATTGTCCTGAATCTTCATTCAATACATACCAATCACTTCCAGACTCTACCCAACGATAGGCAAATGCATTTGTGGCTAAAACAGTCGCTAATACAATTACCAAAGCTAATATTTTTTTCTTCATAACTGCTCCTTCTATATTATTGTGAATATTATGCCCTCAAATAATTATTTTATCACAAATCAAATTATATTGCAATTTTAACTATTTAAAAATTTTAGTAACTTTTGTAACATCCATTATTTTTTTCTCATAGGCTTCTTTTCCATACTTATCTACATCTGCTTTGTCTTTTGGTGCATGGTTTAGACACCCTGGTCCACCTATGCAGCCTCCAACGCATGCCATCCCTTCTATGAAATTGGCATCAAGAATGCCCTTGCTTTTCTTGAGAAGTGCTAGGTTACATTGCTCTATGCCATTACAAACTTCCGCCTTAAGTTCAAACTTTTCATTTCCACTCTCAATCAACCCTTCTTTTACGGCTTCTGCAAGGCCACCACTTCTTGCAAATATTCTTCCAAAGTATGACGCATCATCCAATATGTCTTCTTCAAATGTCGATAAGTCAAAATTGTTCGCATCAAACATAGCCTCAAGCTCTTCAAAAGTTAAAGCAACATCAACATATCCACCAGATTTTGTGTCTTTAACTTCCATCTTTTTAGCGATACAAGGTCCAATAAATATAATCTTACTTGTAGGGTCAGTCCTCTTTACAAACTCAGCAACTGCTGCCATAGGAGAAAAATTACTTGATATATCTTTTACTATATCAGGATAATTAATTTGTATAAACTTCACAAATGCTGGGCAACACGAGCTTGTCAAAAATCCTTTTTCAGTCAATTCCTCAGTTTCTTTTTCCGCAACCATATCTGCACCAAATGCCGCCTCTATGACTGTGTGGAAACCAAGTTTCTTTATTCCTGTTATGACCTGACCTAATTTTACATCAGAGAACTGAGATGATATTGCTGGTGCTACAATTGCATAGACTTTATAATTTTTATTATTATCACTATTTTTTATAAACTCAATCGCATTTAACATATACGACTTATCCATTATAGCTCCGAATGGACATTGGTATACGCAGGCACCACATTCAATGCATTTTTCATTGTCAATTTTTGCAGCTTTATTTTCATTAAATCCCATCGCTCCAACTTTACAAGCGGCACGACATGGTCTTATATTTTGTCTAATCGCACTATAAGGACAAGCTCTACTACAAGCACCACATGACTTACACTTTGCAGTATCAATTTGAGCTCTGCCATCTTTGTCGAATGAAATTGCACCGAACTTACAATTTTCTTCACATCTATGTGCGATGCATCCTCTACATGCATTGGTAACTTCGTATCCTTCAAGAGGACATTCATCACAGGCGAGTTCCATAACTTCAACAACATTCTTGTTGGAAATATTACCGCCAGTTGCAAGTTTCACTCTCATCTTTGCTATTTCTCTCATCTTGTAAATATCAACAAATCCTTGACTTCCATCATCAGGGAAAAGTTTAGCAGGGATGTTGTCGATCTCATCTGCAAGTTTTCCAGAATAAGCAAGACGAGCAACTTCTCTCAAAACAAAGAATTTGTACATCTGGACTTTTGAATCAAACTTTACCATAACCTATGCCTCTTCACTTTTTAATATTTCATATATTCTATTATAAATATTTTTTCTTGTAGGCTCATCATATCTATCTACTATATAAATGTATGCTAGAATTAAAACTTTTAACACTTGCTCTCTATCTATACCATCAAGATCTTTCATCTTACTTAAATATAGTTCACCCAAATCTTTTCTATCTTGCAACTCAAAAAGTGCATAAGTAATTGCGATATCAAACTGTTTAGCGCCATATGCCACATGTCCCCAGTCAAATATCACTGGCTTACCTTCTTTTGTAATAACCAAATTTGAAAATGAATAATCGCCATGTATAATGTCTCTTGAAAATTCCATCTCTCTCAACTTATAAAAAAGACCATATTTAATATTTGCAGGAAGTTCTGATGCAAATATTTTATTTTTGATTCTTCCATAAGAATTATTAAGATTTAAATTATTATTTTGAACAAGATTGTGATAAGTATTTGCAAATATGTCTATATATTTCTCAGCACCATTCGCATTCTTTGATACAATTGTTTCTAAGATATCTCCATCTATATAATCCATAACTATTCCATACCTGCCATTATATCTCTTGACCTCGTATACTTTTGGCACACTGATACCCTCTTCTGAAACTTTTGCCTGATTGAGTGCTTCATTTAAAACTTGTGATAATGCATATGTCTCATTATAAGTTTTAATTGCCTTATCCCCATCACGATATACAATTTTTCTTTTACTTTCGTATATTATATTCCCTTCCATAATCTTTTTCCTTTAAGTTTTTTATTTTAAAAATAATTTCCTTTTACATTTTTACCCATCTGTTTCAAGTATCCCATAAGTTCACTTACTATATTCATCTTAATTGAGAAATTTATTGGTAAATCTGGGTTTTGGTGTGCAGGGTTTATGGCTCGTCCTACATAAAAGTCTATATCTGTAGCCTCTTCAAAAAGTAGTCTTGAAAGTATGCTTGCTGCATCTTTTTTATATCCCCAAACTTGATATAAGATATTATCTTTTAAAAAGTCTTCAGCATTTTCTTTGACCTTATTCATAGTAATAATTCCTTCTGTAACTAGGTCAACACCCTCTATCCTTCCCATAGGTGGCACATCACCCTCTACAAAGTTTAAGTCAACCTCTAATTCTTTTCCGAGATAGTCAGCTGCTATCTTCGCTGTCGTTCCACCGCAGACTACATGTTTTCCAACTTTTGAAAAGAAAAGCGACATCATTCTGCTACAGTCTTCTCTATTTGACGGCGGTCCAAAAACAACATTAACTTGAGTTCTCTTTTTCACTTTTATGATAACACAGGTTGCATCATCACCAGGTGAAAATCCATAAAGAGAATTGATATGGTCTATGAATTCCGTTGCTATAGTTCTCGCATTTGCACCACCGGCATTTAAAATCTCAAGAAACTCTTTTATTTCTTTTATTCCAAATCCAAAATTGTATTTCATACCAAGTCCGGCATAAGGACATCCATCAGTAAATATAGCAAACATATCTCCTTCTTGCAGTTCTACCTTTGATATATAGATCTTTCTGTCTCCAATAGCGACTTCTTTCTTCTCAAAATCAAAGATTTTGCCATCTCTTAACATCACTGTCTCTGGATTATCAAACTGAACTATACTCATATAACCTGTTGGATCAAAATCAGCTATAGTAAAAGTAGAGTAAGCTACATCTCTTTGCTTATCAACAGGAAGTGTTTTTGAAATTGACTCAACTGCATCTTTAAGTGTGATGCCATTTGAAAGTAATGTTGATATCATCTGCGAAGTAATGGTAGACAAGATGCTCGCCTTAACTCCAGATCCTAATCCATCTGCAAGCACTACAACTGTTTTACCGTCTTCTGTATCAACAACATTTACATGGTCACCGCAAAGCTGTTCTCCGAAGTGAAATATACTTTTATAACCCACGTCAAGACAAAGATTATTCATCGCTTAAACTCTCCTTAAGTTTCGTAAGCGCAACTTTTGTCTCTGCTGTAGTTTCTCCAAGAAGAGAAGCAATCTCTTGAACTATCTTCATCTGCTTCTCTATGACATTATCTGCAATTTGAATTGCATTTTTATCTATGGTCTCTATCTTTTTCTTATAATTCACCACATCTGATAAGTCACGAAGAATAATAATCGTGTTTCTATGTTTTTTATCTGGCACTATAATTTCTTCTACATATTTATCATACTCTGAAAGATACATCTCTTTTGAAAATTGGTCCTTATCATCTGTATAACAACTCTCAATATCTTTTGTATCAAGGATTTCAGAAAAAGGATGACCCATTATATCATTTACATTTTGTATATTGAATAAGCGCTTCGCTCTACTATTAAATATCTGAACTTCCATCTTGTCATTTACAGCCACGACGGCAAATGGCGCATTTTGCAAAATGTTCTCCGCAAAACTTTCAGCCTGCTCTGTCATATAAGATACACACATACTTGGCTCTGCCATACCGTTATATATTGCTATTGCTTTATTATAGCAAGTACTATATCCGCAAACTCCACAGTTCAGTATTTTCTCAGGAGAATCTTTTCCCATGGTGATTAGTATTTCTTGTAACTCTTCTTTACTTGGTTTTTTTAGTTCAAGCTTTATTTCATCGAAGTATTTTGCTAATTCCTCATGGCTATACTTTGCATCTGAATATACTTCTTTACCATAATGATTTTGCATATTAATCTTTTGCGTAATCTCGCTGTTGTGATTAAGTTTTATAAATGTTGGACCAGAAAGACAAGAGTTCTTACACATATCCATTATGATGAATGCATTTTTTATATTTCCTCTACCTATCTCAGCCAAATCATATTTGCAGCTATTTACATCACTAACACTTACAAACTCATAATTGGGATTTGCCTTCATTAATTTTGCAATACCACCAAATGACACTGCTTCACGTGCCTTATATAATTTATCATCTTTTAATTTTTCATTTAAAACTATTTTATCTTTAGCAAACATATCTTGCACTTCATTAAACATCAATACGCCGTCAATTAATTTATCATATCTCTCTGCCTCATCTTTTTTTGCAATGCATGGTCCCATATATATAATCTTATAATCTGGATGTCTCTTTTTTATATCCATAGCAGAAGCAATCATAGGAGACACGACATTCATTAAATTAGGTAAAAGTTTGCTATGATACTTTTGTATCATGAGATTTACAGAATGACATTGAGAAGATATATATAAATTTTTTTCACCCTTTTTCAAAATCTTGTCATACTCTTTAAGCACAATCTCATACCCAAGTGTTTCTTCTTCCAAACCTACAAAACCAAGTTTTTTACATCCATCTTCAAATGCTCTATATGTAGTATTAAAATAAGCAAGATAGGTTGGCGATGCAAGTGCTATTACCTTGTCAGACTGAAGCATTACTTTCACTTTTTCCACATCACTTACTATTACTTTTGCATTTTGAGGGCAAGAAATATAACAGTGTCCACAAAGCACACAAAGGTTTTCTACATTGTAAGCAAGGTTACCACTAAATCGTATCGCTTTCATCCTACAATGTCTTATACACTTATAACAATCTTTACAACTTTGACTTTTTAATTTTATCCATTCTGACATACTATTTACCAATGAGCATATGTGCTCACACTTTTATTTTAAAGCATTATTTAATGTTTAATAATGTTTTTTAACATTATAATTTACTTACAACATTCTCTTCAAAAAAAACTTTAAACTTATCTGGAGTAATGCCAGTATACAAATCTTCATCAACTTGAATAGTAACTCCTTCTCTGTTGCATTTACCTTTGCAAAAACTTCCTTTGAGAGAAATTTTGTCTTTCAAGTTTCTTCTTTCAACTTCTTGCGTAAATAAATCTACAAGTTCTCTTGAACCTTTTAAATGACAAGAACTTCCGATGCAAATTTCAATTACCATAATGGCCTCCCCCATATATTATATTCAATATTAGACATTAATTAATAAATTTCGCTTAAAAATATATTATACTACAGATTTAAAATAAATGATATAAAGTATATTCTTTTTTTAGACAATAAAAAACCGGCTACCACCTATCTTACCACGCCGTTACC
>JAFXWR010000177.1 GCA_017542725.1 Lachnospiraceae bacterium
AAGAAATAGTGGAAGCTGCTTTTGCTATGGGAAGTGTTAAGACAGGAGCACTGATTGTCATAGAACAAAATATAACATTGGAAGAGTGTGAAAGAACTGGTATAGTTATCAACGGTGAAATTACAAAACAATTATTGATAAATATTTTTGAAAAGAATACTCCGCTCCATGATGGAGCCGTTTTAATTGTTGGAGATATTATAAAAGCTGCAACATGTTATTTGCCACTTTCGCATAATCATAGTATATCAAAAGATCTTGGCACAAGACATAGAGCTGGTCTTGGAGTATCAGAAATTTCTGACTCAATCACTGTTATAGTTTCAGAAGAGACAGGTAATGTATCAATCTGTTACACTGGTTCATTGAAAGTAATGAAAGATGAAAAAGAAATGTTGAAAGAATTAATGGACTTAATATATGGTCATGAAGAGATAACTGATAAAGAAAAAAGTGTTTTAAACACCATGAAAGAATGGTTTAAATAGATGAAAAGTTTAAGAGAAAATATATCTATAAAACTTATAAGCTTAGTTGGCGCATTGATTTTGTGGGTATTGATTATGAATATAATTAATCCGCTCGTCAATGGATTTGTTAATGTTCCTATTGAGGTTGAGAATGAAAGTTTTGCACTTGAACAAGATAAGACTTATAACATTTTGGATTCACGAATGATAAGAATAACATATAAAGTTAATTCAAATATGCAAACAAATATTAAGCAGAGTGATTTTAGAGCTTACATAGATTTAAATGATTTAGCATATACTGAAAATATACCGATAAGATATGAAGTTTTAAACAACGCTGATTCGTATATTAGCAATGTTGTAGTTAATCCATCGACATTACATGTAGTATTAGATGATGTATCAAGAAATGAATTTAGAGTTCAATATGAGGTTAAAGGAAATATTGGACCAGGACATAGCATAGGAAGTGTAATTTTAAGTCCTAATATAGTGTATGTTGCAGGTAGCAATGCTGCTATTAGTAATATTGGTCATATTGGAATAGATATACCAGTTCAGAATAATGAGGAGACATTCTCTGGTAATGCAAAATTGAAAATATATGCTAAGGATGGCAGTCTATTGCCTAATGAAGGAATTACGTTTAGTTCTGAAGACATAGGATATTCTGTTGTAGTATATTCAAGAGTTAATGTTTCACTCAATGCTGTAGTTGAGGGAAATGTAAAGAGTGGATATTCGTATGCTGGTGCGCAAGTGTATCCAAGCAGCATAATGATAGATGGACCACGAAGTGTCATAGAAAACATTTATACGCTTGATTTGCCTGTGATAAATATTGAAGGGTTATCAAATAATCAAGAATATAAATATAAAGTCACTGAGTTTTTGCCAATAGGACTCAAGAGCAATACTAATGAAGTAACAGTCAATATAACGATCAATGATAATATATTAAATCGTCCGAATGTTATAAGAGCGGATGTGGGGCCTCATGTTGATGAGACAAGTGAGTCAGAAGACACAGGGGTAACAGCGGATACACAAGAGACTACACTATCAAGCATAGAAGAATCTAATTAGTAATGTTATTGATATACACAATTTTATATATTGTTAGTACGATGCTTTATTACCTAAGATTAAATGTTATAGCAAGCATAATAATGATACTGCTTGCTATATTTTTATATTTTGAAGAAATAAAATTTAGTAAAAGAGTAATTAATGTTAGAGGGTTATTTGCACTTGGGTTTATTGGAGGATTTGGTCTGTCGCTCTTGAAATTAAGTAAACTTTCACAAGATTATAGCGTATTAACTTTTATAGCAGTTTATATAGCATACTTTTCGCTATACTTTGGCGTATTTTTGAAAAACGGAAAACATAATAAAATTTTACCTAATAGTCAAAACGAAAAACTAAAAAAAAGAGATGCTGCTTTCTTGCCTCAAGAAATATTGATTGTGGTTTTATTGGTAGTAACTTTTGTATCATTTATTATTGAAGTGATGGTTCTCAAATTTATTCCTTTGTTTACATTGGCGACTCCACATGCATATTCAACTTTTCATGTGTTTATGATACATTATATAACGACCTTTTATGCATTTATACCATGTTTTGCATTATGTAATTATTTTGTTGAGCCAGAGAGAAAAAATAGTAGAGTATTTATAATTGTGTCATATGCATATGTGGTCATTATGGCACTTCTTATGGTGTCGCGCTCACAATTAATATTAAGTATAGTTTTGTCTTTATTTATCGTAATTATATATAAGACTAGAAAGACAGGAAGATTAGTTTTTAATAAGAGAAGAGTAGTTGCAGCAGTGCTTTTGGTAGTAGTGTTTTTAGTATTATATTTAACTATAACAATTAGTAGAGCACATAATGTTGAGTATCTAAATGGAATTTTTGAAATGAAAAATGAAAAAATTCCAATATTTATTACTCAACCTTATATGTACATAACACATAATTTTGAGAATTTAAATTATATGATTAATAATGTTTTTAGGCTTACTTTTGGAAGAAGAATTTTGTATCCATTTTTTACTTTGACATTTATCAAGAAGTTTTTTCCGATTGTGGTTGATTCGCCATATTATATTATAAAAGAAGAACTGTCTACAGTTACCATCATATATGATTTTTACTATGATTTTGGGCTTGTAGGCGTTGCAATATTTTGCTTTATAATCGGATATGTTGGTAAAACACTTGAAGATAGAGCTTATAATGTTGTTAAGTTAGATGAACCTGAAAAAAACAATTATATACTTATATTGTTTTCGTTATATTGTTATTTTATGTTTTTCTCGTTTTTTCAAACATATTTTAGTTTGACAGATACTTGGGTATATATTATTATATTATCATTGATTACGCT
>JAFXWR010000178.1 GCA_017542725.1 Lachnospiraceae bacterium
ATCCAAGTTCTTTTATATCATCAAGTACAAGGGCAATTTTCTCTGGACCGTGAACATCCATAATTATTTCAAGCAAGCTCTTCAATTCTTTTTTCTTAACCAAACCATTTATCTCGAGTAAGAATTCATTTTCAGGTTTGCTTCTATCCACAAATCCTAAATCCTGTGGAATTATCTCATTTAAGATAAGTCTTCCTACTGTAGTTTCTATGATTCCTTTTTCTATATTTCCGCTCTCATCTTTTCTTCCAATCTTAGAATCAACTCTTACTTTTATTTTTTCTTGAAGTGTTATTGCTTTATTTTCATAAGCAAATAGTGCTTCGTCATATGACTTAAATATACGAACTATACCTGTCTCATTTTGTCTTTCCTGAGTAAGGTAATATATACCAAGAACCATATCTTGAGAAGGAACTGCAACCACACCACCATCTGATGGCTTTAGTAAGTTATTTGTTGAAAGCATCAAGAATCTACTCTCAGCTTGAGCTTCAAGTGAAAGTGGGATGTGTATTGCCATCTGGTCTCCATCGAAGTCAGCGTTAAATGCTGTACATACGAGTGGGTGAAGTTTTATAGCCTTACCTTCTACAAGTATAGGCTCAAATGCTTGTATACCAAGTCTATGTAGTGTCGGAGCACGGTTAAGTAAAACAGGGTGATCTTTTATAACATCTGCCAAGATATCAAATACTATGTTTTCTTGTTTTGCAACTTTCTCCTTGGCATTGTTCATAGAGGTTACAAGACCTCTCTTTTCAAGTTCTCTAAATACAAATGGCTTAAATAACTCAATTGCCATTTCCTTTGGAAGACCACATTGATAAATCTTAAGTTCTGGTCCTACGACGATAACTGAACGGCCTGAGAAGTCAACACGTTTTCCAAGTAAGTTCTGTCTAAATCTTCCTTGCTTACCTTTAAGCATATCAGAAAGAGATTTAAGAGCTTTACTTCCTGGACCGGTAACTGCTCTACCACGGCGACCATTATCTATAAGTGCATCAACTGCTTCTTGAAGCATTCTCTTTTCATTTCTAACTATGATTTCTGGTGTACCAAGTTCAAGAAGTTTTGCAAGACGATTATTTCTATTGATAATTCTTCTATATAAATCATTTAAATCTGATGTAGCAAATCTACCACCATCAAGTTGAACCATAGGACGAAGATCTGGTGGAAGTACTGGAAGAACTGTAAGTATCATCCATTCTGGACGATTTCCTGATTTGATAAATGCTTCTACAACTTCAAGTCTCTTAACTATCTTTGCTCTCTTTTGCTGTTTTGCATCTACTAATTCTTCCTTCAACTCTTTTTCGAGTTTTTGTAAATCTACATCGCAGAGTAATTCTCTTATGGCTTCAGCACCCATTCCAACCCTAAGTGCTTCTTCACCATATTCTTCTACTGCTTGATTATACTCTCTCTCTGTAAGCACATCTAATTTATGGAAATTAGTTGCGCCTGGGTCAAGCACTACATAGGCAGCAAAATACAAAACCTTCTCAAGATTTCTCTGGCTCATATTTAATATAAGACCAATTCTTGAAGGTATGCCTTTAAAATACCAGATATGTGATACTGGTGCTGCAAGAGTGATGTGTCCTATACGACTTCTACGAACACTACTCTTAGTAACTTCAACACCACACTTGTCACATATTACGCCTTTGTATCTTATTTTCTTATACTTACCACAGTGACATTCCCAGTCCTTTGTAGGTCCAAAAATTCTTTCGCAGTATAAACCATCTTTTTCTGGTTTCAATGTTCTATAGTTTATAGTTTCTGGTTTTTTAACTTCACCATGTGACTCTCTAAGTATCTTATCAGGAGAACAAATACCAATTCGAATTGCTTCAAATTCCAATGGCTTGTAATTATCTTCTCTACTCATTGTCATTTCCTCCTTCATCATCGACATTTACGAGTTGATTGCCACTAACTTTTTGGATTAAAAATCCTTGGTTCTTGTAGTCGCTCTCATTCGCATATCTCTTTTCTGATCCTTCCATAAACTTTCTCATCTCTTCTCTTGGATCGTAGAGATTTTCAATCATAGGAACTTCATTACCATTTCCGTCAAGCACTGTCAAGTCAAGGCATAGAGCTTGAAGTTCTTTTAAGAGAACTTTGAAGCTTTCTGGAATAGTTGGCTTCTGCATGTTCTGACCCTTCATGATATTTTCGTAGCTCTTTACACGACCTACCATATCGTCAGACTTGATAGTCAATATCTCTTGTAATGTATATGCAGCACCATATGCCTCAAGTGCCCAAACTTCCATTTCTCCGAATCTCTGACCACCAAACTGTGCTTTACCTCCGAGTGGTTGTTGAGTTACAAGAGAGTATGGTCCTATAGATCTTGCGTGAATCTTATCATCTACCAAGTGATGAAGTTTTAAATAGTGCATGAATCCTATAGTTGTAGGTGAATCGAAATACTCACCAGTTCTTCCATCACGAAGTAAAACTTTTCCATCTTTCTTTATTGGCACACCTTTCCATTCATTTCTATTGTCAAGATGTTGTCCAAGATATTTTATAACTTCTGGAGATAAGATGTTTTCATATTTCTTTTTGAAATCATCCCACTCTGTATTTGCATAATCATTTGCAATCTCTAATGCATCTTGTATATCTTTTTCATTTGCACCTTCAAATGTAGGTGTGCAAATATCTATACCTAAAACTTTTGATGCAAGACTTAAGTGAGTTTCAAGTATCTGTCCTATATTCATACGAGAAGGAACGCCGAGTGGGTTTAAAACTATATCAAGTGGACGTCCATTTGGTAAATATGGCATATCCTCAACCGGAAGCACTCTTGATACTACACCTTTGTTTCCGTGACGGCCGGCCATCTTATCACCAACTGAAATCTTTCTCTTTTGAGCAACATATACTCTTACTTTTGTAGATACACCGGCTGGAACTGCATCGCCTGCCTTTCTTGTGAACACGCGAGTTGCGATAACTGTACCATAAGCACCATGTGGCATCTTAAGTGATGTGTCTCTAAAGTCTTTTGCTTTTTCTTTAAATATTGCACGAAGAAGTTTCTCTTCTGCAGTTAAATCTTGTTCTCCCTTTGGAGTAAGTTTACCAACTAAGATATCACCTGTTCTAACTTCAGCACCAATACGGATGATACCATCAGTATTTAAATTGCTAAGAGTCTCTGGTGAGATATTTGGTATATCATTTGTAATTTCTTCTGGTCCAAGTTTTGTATCTCTTGCTTCTATCTCATACTCTTCTATATGAATAGATGTGTATACATCTTCTTTTACAAGTCTCTCGCTTATAAGAACTGCGTCCTCGTAGTTGTATCCTTCCCAAGTCATAAATCCTATAAGTGGATTCTTACCGAGTGCAAGTTCTCCTTTATTGGTTGATGGACCATCTGCTATGATTTCTCCAACCTTTACTCTTTGACCAACATCTACAATCGGTTTTTGATTATATGAGTTAGATTGGTTAGAGCGAGAGAATTTCAAAAGTTGATACTCTCTCTTTTCTCCATTATCAGCTTTGACTCTTATAGTCTTAGCATCTACATAAGTTACTTCACCATCTACATCAGCATGTACGCACACACCTGAGTCATATGCAGCCTTTACTTCCATACCTGTGCCAACTGCTGCAGACTCAGTAACCATAAGTGGCACTGCTTGACGCTGCATGTTAGAACCCATGAGGGCACGGTTGGCGTCATCGTTTTGAAGGAATGGTATCATGTTAGTTGCAACTGAGAATACCATACGAGGTGATACGTCCATGTAGTCTATATCTTGCTTTCTATACAGAGAAGTCTCTTCTCTGTAACGACCTGATACGTTTGCATTTTTGAAATGTCTATCCTCATCAAGTGGCTCATTTGCTTGAGCTACGTGATAGTTATCTTCTTCATCAGCAGTCATATATACGATGTCTTCAGGCTTATCTCCAAGTACTCTCGGATTATTTGGATCTGTATCCTTGTCAACTTTTATATATGGTGCTTCAATGAATCCATACTTATTTATTCTTGCATAAGTTGCAAGTGAGTTTATAAGACCGATGTTTGGTCCTTCAGGAGTCTCGATAGGACATACACGACCATAGTGAGTATAGTGAACGTCACGGACTTCAAATCCTGCTCTCTCTCTACTGATGCCACCAGGACCAAGCGCTGAAAGTCTTCTCTTATGAGTTAACTCTGAAAGAGGGTTATTTTGATCCATGAACTGTGAAAGCTGTGATGAACCAAAGAACTCTTTTATAACTGCAGATACCGGCTTTGTATTTATAAGTGCTGGTATATTCATCTCATCAACTTGAAGAGCAACCATCTTTTCTTTTACTACTCTCTCAAGTCTTGAAAGACCCATACGGTATTGATTTTGTAAAAGTTCTCCAACAGCTCTTATTCTTCTGTTGCCAAGATGGTCTATGTCATCGGTATTTCCTACACCTTTTGAAAGATGACAGAAATAGTTGATAGATGCAAGTATGTCTTCACGAGTTACATGCTTTGGCACGAGTTCAAGTGCTCTCTCAGCAATTGTTTCAAGAAGAGCGTCTTTGCCTTCTTTATTCTTTCTATTTTCATCTAAAATATTTTTAAGAACTGGGTAGTAGACTAATTCTGATATACCCATCTCATCCCACTCTTGAGGCTTTACACCTTTTACGTAAGAGTTGATGTCTACCATCATAGAAGATAAAATCTTTTGTGGTTCTTCTTCACCTTCAATCTTTATATAGACATGAGGAATAGCAGCATTTTGAATATCAATTGCTGTTTTTTCATCTATCTTTGTTCCTTTTCTTGCTATAACTTCGCCAGTGTTCTCATCTATTACATCTTTTGCCAATACTTGATTGTTTAATCTATATCTAAAATGGAGTTTCTTGTTGTATTTATATCTTCCTGCACGACCTAAATCATATCTCTTTGCATCAAAGAGAGAGTTTCTGAATAATGATTCACAGGCATCAACAGATAACTGCTCGCCTGGTCTAATCTTTTTATAGAGTTCTATAATTCCTCTGTCGTGATTTCTTTCATCTTCTGGTTCTTTTTCTACAGATGCCTTAAGATATTTTTCTTCGCCAAAGAGTTCAAAGATGTCACTATCAGTAGAAAGTCCAAGTGCACGAAGGAAAACAGTAATAGGAACTTTTCTTGTTCTATCAACTCTTGCCCACATTACATCATTTGCATCTGAATCATACTCTATCCAGGCACCACGATTTGGAATTAAAGTTGATGAATAGAGTTTATTACCTATCTTGTCACGAGTCATCTCATAGTAGATACCAGGAGATCTTACCATCTGTGATACGACAACTCTTTCTGCACCATTGATGATAAACGAACCATTTGGTGTCATACATGGAAGATCACTCATGTAAGTCTCATACTCTACGACTTCATTCTTTTCTTTCTTAGTAAGACGGAAACGAACATGTAAAGGGAAAGAGAATGTAGCATTTCTCTGTTTACATTCTTCTCTGTCATATTTTTGATCTTCTGTCTTTAATCTCGCACTTACGAAATCAAGTCTTATCTTTCCAGTCGGATCTTCGATAGGAAAGATATCTTTAAATACTTCAATAATACCTCTTGTAATGAACCACGCATAAGACTGTTGCTGAATATCGATAAGGTTTGGCATGTCCTTAATCTCTTCTCTTTGCGAAAAGCTCATTCTCAGGTTTTTTCCAGATTTGACTGGATGCATCTTGCTAGCCTTCATTAATTAAAAACCTCCATTTTATTGTATATAATTGCTTTAAATTTTTAGCACAAAAAAACTAGTCCCCACAGGGGTCACGTATTATGCATTTTACCACTAAAAATTACAAAAATCAAGCATTTTGTTAGCATATTGTTAGTATTTTTATTGAATTTTAGGGCTCAAAAAGATATAATTTTTCTACTATAAGATATGGAGATTAATAATGTTTTTAATTAGCGCATGGCAGATTGTTTTAATAGTCCTCGGGGTTATAGCAGCAATATTGGTTATATTATACTTTGTAGGTTCAAAACTACAAACTAGGCAAGCAAATGCCGATAAAGCAATGCAACAAATGTCAATGGTGGTATCTCTACTTGTTATAGATAAGCAAAAACTTCGTGTTAAAGACTCAGGGCTTATGAAACAAGTTCAAGATGCAATTCCGGCATATATAAGATGGAGAAAATTCCCTATAGTTAAGGCAAGAGTTATCAAAGCCAATATAGCGGGTGGGGCACAGGTTATGAGTTTTATCTGTGATCCAAAGGTTTTCAAGATAATGCCTGTAAAAACTGAAGTAAAAGTTACTATAGCAGGTATATACATCACAAAGCTTCATTCAGCAAAGGGTGTAGATCTTTCAAAACTTAAATAAGTACGTACTGTTTCTTTACCTTTACATAAATAAAAAAGAGGTCCTACCAGCCTCTTTTTTTATTGTTATCATATGCTTTATTGTCTATTCCCAAGCAATTAATCTTCACTTTCCACAGACGATGTAAGATTTGACATCTGGGCATAAAGACCGGATGTTGTAGAATATGGAGCTATCCTAATCCAAACTTCATCCCCTTCTTTTACATTTTCTATAACTATTTTTGATTTTTGACTTGTATTACTACCCGATGCAGCATTTTTTAATTCCACTGCAGTTGTAGCACCATCAACCATTCCTGTATAGTAGTCATTTGAACCTGATAGGAAGTTTGATTTCTTTACATCAACCTTAATTCTTTTATCTTCGCCTGATGGCACAGTTTGTGCTGTCCTACCAATAGAATAATCAAAACTTATAGTCAAAGTTCCGTTTCCATTAAGATATGTTGAAATTGGTAGACCTTCACCACACTTTAGATTTGCTCCATTGTTTTTAAATTTTGCACTTGTTATATTTTTCAGCATATATCTTTCAAAATATGGATACTTTAAATTAAATGTCATACCTTCAGATTCTAAACCTTGACGGTTCCAATTTTCATCAAGTGTCCAAGGCCATGTGCCACCAACCCAGATTCCCGTCACAGTGCAAGGAATCGAAGCCCATTTACTATAAGTAGTTCTTGTCTGAGGTGTTCTACCAACATTTACATCAGATTGTCTTATAATATTTACTTCCAATTCATTGTCATCACCAAACATTATATATGGCATTTTGTCTGTTTGTCCATAACCAGATTGTATATAATCATTATATAGATGACCTCCTAATTGTGTAAATGTATCTGGAGCTACAGGGTCAATATTTACAGGATTTTGAACCATAGTACGTTTGCTATCCTCCCAAATATTTTTTAAAACACAATATGCAGGATTTAATTCTTTAATACTTAACTTAGATGATAATCTTGCCCAGCGAGTTCTTGAATTACCCCAGTTACAATATATATTACAGCCAAAAACACCATCTTCTATATCTGACACATCAACATTTTCAAACAAAGGGAACTTTGTATCAGTAGATAAAATAGGTGCTAATGAATAATAGTTGTTTGTATTTCCATCCCAAGAACTTGTACTTTCATTCCATCTAGCAGAACCTGATCCTACTATCGGATTGGATCCATGATATTGATCCATACCAGAACTTTGAACTAAATAGTCATAACCATTTATACTACCCATCACAACTTCATCAACATAATTATAATTGCAGGCTATAAGATTTGTCCATGGCACATTCATTCCTGGATTATGAGGATCAGAATATGTAAATGCTTGATCATGCATATGTGGCCAACTGAGTCTATATTTTATTCCAAGTTGGACACCTGCATACCACCTGTTCCATTGAATCATCATATCATGAAGTTCTCCACGAAAACTTAAGAATTCTTGAAAATGAGGCACAAACCACACATCGCTTGTCACTGTTTTGCTAGTAGCAGATGTATAATCAGCATAACCTCCATAGAAATCAAATTTCCTCTTCCATAGCATTTCATTATAGTTGCTAACTGTTACTGGTACATCCGTCTTCTTAGACATCCTGATTCCTGCAAGGTAAGCCGCTATCGCGCCATCAATCTTCGCATCTATACTTGTGTTATATTGATCAATTTGAGTTTGGAAATTATTCTTAAGCGAGTCAAATTCAGCCTTTGTTATAAAGGCAGAACCATCATTATCACTTACAATCGCCGCATAGCTCTCCACGCACAAAATTAAAACTAACATAAGTGCTATGATTCTCTTTAAAAATTTGATTTTTTTGAATTTCATTTTTTATACCTCCAATTGCACTTGCATAACTCGTGCCTACATCATGCGGGCAAACCGAGCGAGCTTCAAATAAAAAATCGCCACTAAAAGTGACGACCTAAAAATTGTTATATATTTTTATAGCAGGGCTCGTAAAACTCGCCCTTACACGAGAAACTAGGCTTGCAGAGCTCGCCCATACAAATAAAATACTTAGAAGAGATTCTCTCTCTCTCTC
>JAFXWR010000179.1 GCA_017542725.1 Lachnospiraceae bacterium
ATATGTTTTCATTCTCTTTGATGTCATTTTTAAGCCTTTCTTCACCACTTAAAATACTCTTATCTTGTCTCAACATTTCGCAGTTTAATGATATAAGGCTATGCATTATATCTTCATGCATATCGACTATTTTGTTTGGATTTACTGACATACGATACCTCTTTTTATGATTTTTTTGATAATGTCATCATATGCATTTATCCTTTTAGGCTGCTGCATACGATGCTTAACTTCTGGTCTTTTGTTATATTTTTTATAAAATCTATATTTCATTTAGGTCCTCTCTCTCAAGATGAGTTCATCAACTTTTTCTCATTTTGCTTTTTAACCATATCAATAAACTTTTTGTTATATTCTTCACGATCCAATGCTTTTTTAGTTTGTTTAGCATTTTGATTTTTAATATCTTTTAGAGCTTTATAGCCATTAAGAATATAACGTTCACATATAGCTTTAAAATACTTAGGATTATTTATTCCGCTACTTGCAGTTTCTTGTATGGCATTGATAATTAACTCATCAGACAGTCTATCCAAATACTTGTCTATGGCAACTAACCACATAGAACCAGCTTCTGGAAATGCTTTTTCCAGAGCACTATATACATGAGCATGAGGTTGCTGCTGCATGTCCTTTTTATTATTTTCTACTTGGTTGTGTTTTATTACATCTACTTTACTCTTATCTAATCTACTCTTATCTATACTACTCTGTGTATACATAGGGTTGTCAGAGCTTGATACAGGCTTTACCTTAGGTTGTATACAAGACTTATCAGTCTTTTTCCTTGATTTACTTGACTTTTTTGTTTGCTTTTCGGTGTATGCACCATACTCATTTATAGTTAGTTTTTCCAATTCTTCCTGGTAAGTTGATGGTTTGTAACGGTCTTTTGGTATGTAATTATTAATTTTATGATGCTTAATTATTGCAACTTTGCTATCTTCATCTTCTAAAATATATCTTTTGTCTAATAAATTCTGATAATCACTCTTTTTATACTTACCCATCTTCATTAAAGCTATAGGATTCGGCACTACTCCATCATCATCACAATTCATACCAAAGAGATAATATAAAGCCTGAGTAGATGGCGGAAGTGATAAGAAAACATCACTTAAGACTATGTTTTTTGAAAACATTCTCTTCTCACTCATATCTACTCCCCCACATAATCTGTTAAAACTTTTAAGTTCTTCTGATGGTTCTTAATGATATTTCGCTCAAATGAAATAAGCTTTCTTGCCTCTCTCTTTGAAGCATACTTATAGCCAGTACCATCAGTAAAAGCATAAATTGGATGGTGCTTTCGTATACGAGCTATTATTCTTCTTGTATCACGGGCTGTGGAATTAATGAGTCTTGATAGATAACTTATGGTCCTTGGTTTATTAATAGCGGACATAATAAGCTTGATTTTTACATCAGTTGATGTTAGTTTAGATTTTTCTTTTTCTTTTGTAGATGCCATACTAAAACCCTCTCTCTTTTTTTATAAATACCGCAGTTGCCAAAGGAACAAGCATTAAGAAAATATTTCCCTCTCTAATATTTTTTATTCTGCGGTTTACCGCTCCTATTGGAATCGAACCAATATTTGCCAATGTCTTCATTCCGAAAATGGTAGTTTCCGAAGGGAGTGATTAAGGAGCGTCATTATTATCTGCTGCAAACTTAAGTTCGCCTCTAAGGCTCATATTAACTAAGTCTTTCCATTCACGATTACTTCTAACTTTATCTATTTGATCATTGGCGCTATACTTTTCGCCCGACTCGCAGTATAATGTTGTGTCAATGATATTTGTTATCACATCAATACCACCTATTGAATATCTGAAATGGTCTCCCTCTTTAACCATTGGAGCATTCATGTCATATATTTTGATGCGGTCACCTATTTTATATTTTTTGGCACAAGCTTCTATTTCTGCTGCATGCCTCTTTCTCTGTTCTTCTTCTCTCTTGTACTTCTCTTTAAGTTCAGCTTGCTCAACCACATACTTAGCTGCTGCAAGTTCCTGCTTTTGTGACTCTCTTATATGTTCTTCCTGTCTTTTAAGTTCTTTTGCTAAGGTATATTGTTCTAAGTGATGAAATGGCTGCAAGGTACTATTTATGTACCATAAGGCAAATGTGATGATAATAACTGTGTTTAAGACTTTAAGTGCTGGTTCAAAGAACCTTAAGTTAATTGGCAAATGCATCTTTCTTAATTTCCACTCCCACCTTGTCATACCTTCACCTTCTTTCTTTTGGCTAAGTAATCTTCTCTAGTCTTAAATGTTATGTCTTCAAACTTCACATTGTATTTATTAAGCAATACAAGTAACCTATTTACCTTTAGTTCCCTTATGCCACTCTCATAATTAGATAATGCTGATGGTGTGACACCTATGAACCTGCTCGCCTCTTTAACTGTGTATCCAGCATTGACTCGAGCTGCTGCAAGTGTGATTTTCATATACAAAACCTCTAAATGTTTTATTTTTTAAAGAATTTTTGAAGTATATCTGCAAATAAACTATTTAGCTTATTGGGGCTTATGCCCTTAAGCTCATCCACAGAGATGTTTAAATAGCTGGCTATCTTTGTTAGCTTATCTTCCTTAGGTGTATATAGCCCTTTCTTCCAGTGTGAAAATGTAGCAGGATCTATACCAGTAGCCTTAGCAACATCTCGATCTTTTACATTTTTACTTTCTTTGATTTTTTGGTAATTCTCGTAATACATTCAATTCCTTTCAAATACATGCCCTCACATGATTTTTTATAAAATTACATTGTTTTCAATTGCTCTTAATGTTGATTTGCAAGCCTCAAGCATATCCTTCCCATATTTGTTTAACTCATCACTGCATTCCTCTAAGTGTTCTTTATAATGATTTAATGCATTGATAATAACTGTCTTTTGTTGCTTTGTAGGTTTCATTGTAATCACCACCTTTTAATTTTAATTTTCATTTTCATCTATCATTTTGCTGAAATTAAAATTATCAAGTGCTCCTACCAGGTTGATAAGTGCCTCAATGCCCCACATAGCATTGTCTCTTAACTCTACTCTTGTGGCTTCTATCTTGACTTGCTCATTTGGATCCTGAGTCGAACTGTATATAGTCAGTAACTGCTGCATCCTGTTCATCACTTTCACATTCTTTTTTACACTTGCAAGTGATGATTTGCATATACCTTCAAACTCATACATTGAGTGGAAGTTATAACCATACTTCTTCTCAAGTTCCTTTTGCTTTTCTACTACAAGTGTTTCAATTACTTTTTGTTTCTTAGCCATAATAGCCTCCCGATATTTTTTTATATTTTTTGTGTTATAATTTGTTATAAAAGATTACGCCGAGCCAAGCCTCTTCACAGAGGAAGGTGTAACGACTTTACACGAGGTATCCAGTAGCCCCTGGATAAAGACAAAGTCTGAACTCATAAGTGATTATGAGATTAACAATTTGGAAAAGACCATCTGAACAACACTCTTCATTCACCAAAAATTTGAAAGGAGCTTCAGGTATGAACCAAAGTAATAATTCACTCGCTGATAGTTTAAAAGAACTATCTGCTGCATATTCTGATTTAAAACGTAATCTTTCTACTGCTACTTTCGGGTTTTTGTATACAAATAAGTCAAATGGTCTTCTGGTAAATATCTTGCCCTGCTATAAAGTAATTTATAGTGTGTAACCTCGTAAACTCGGCGGAAGTCTTTTTAATTTAAGTCACCACATCCAATTCTTTTACTTGCACATTTTCCCAAAAATCAAGATGGTCCATAAGTGTATCGTAGTTAAAAAATGCATCGTGCTTGCCCTCTTTTTTTAGTTCTTCATATATCTTCAATCCTCGTTTAACACACTCAATCTCTGCTTTCTTTTTTCTTATTAGGTTCTCTTTATTACTTGAAAAGACTCCAGCTGAATTGTCATTTTTGTCTACTAACAAAAATTTGTAATTTAGTTTTTCACTATTACTTTTTCTAACTAACTTACCTTTATAGAAATATTTTTTCATTTTAACCCTCTTTTTGTGAAAGTATTTTTTATAAGTCTCTCAATTATTTCTCAACTACTTTTTAGAGCTTTTTAAAAAGGTTAAATATTCTTTTGGAGGGAATATTTTTATTTTTTATTTCTTCGCGTCGCAACTTGGGAGCTCGTCTTTTTAGTATTGAGAAATAATTGAGAGTAACCTTTTAGCAGTACTTAGAAGTCCGCACCTCGTCGGGAATATATGTTAAGTTCACGTCGCAGCCTTTGTTATGCTTTCTAAAAGCGGTTCTATTTTCTTGTCAAAAAATATAACTTTGCTATCGACAAGCTCAGAATCAGCACGTTTAAAATTAATATAGCTACTAACTCTATTTTCATTGGTACACCTCTTGAAAAAATTTTTAATCTATGTTATCATCTAAGAACTGTAAGGGGCTTTAGCCCCCTATCAGTATCTTGATTGTGAGTAATGTATTTATTACTGTTGCGACTGTTTGAACTATTGTGAAGATTAGCATCCAGTCCTCTTTAGTAAATGCATTACTTTTTTTAGTGTCTTGCTTTTTCTTTTTCACTTCTTGCCCCCTTTCTTTTCTAATTTCTTATATCTCAATTATATAAAAAATGTTTAGTGCGACATTTTTGAGCGGAAGCGAGAAAATGTTTAGTCTTGTCAAGTGTTTTTTTTAAAGTTTCCCAATTATTTCTCAATTGCTTTTTATTCCATTTTTTAGTATTGAGAAATAATTGAGATATACTTTTTAATTTATTACATAAAGTTGAGAAATATTTGACATTTTCACAGATATTTGTTATATTTAAGTTGCGATAAATAAATATATTGAGGTATCTGCAATTTATTTTTTACTTTCTCAACTTTCTGTAATTGATGATATATTATCACAGGTTTTGGAATTGTCAAGTAAAATTACAGAAAATTGGAATTATTTTTGATACCTCGGAAAGAGGTCAAAATGTGGGAGATATTTAAAAAGCTTTGCGATAATAAGGGCATAAAGCCCAGTAATGTGGCTGTGGAATTAGGCATTCCTACAAGCACTATTTCAGGGTGGAAATTAGGGCAATATACGCCCAAAACTGACAAATTAAAGAAAATAGCCGATTACTTTAATGTTTCGCTAGAATATTTACTCGGCGAGCAAAAGACCCCATCTAAAGACGGCTACTGGCTTGACGAAGAGACTGCCAAAATGGCACAGGAAATATTTGAAAATAAGGAGTTAAAGTTGCTGTTTAACTCAGCCAAGGACTGCAAACCTGAGGACTTGAAACTCGTCCACGATATGCTTTTAAGGCTCAAGAAAGGTGAAAATGGTGGCTAAAATGAGTGATTTCAGGGTTCAGTTGATAGATTTTCCATCTACTAAGATAAAGGCCTGTATAACGCCAAATGAAGACGGCACACACACTATATTTGTGAATGCCAGGCTTTCAGAGGACCAACAGGCTAAGGCAGTCCGCCACGAGCTCGACCACTTCTACTCTGATGACTTACAAAAGACGGATGTGAAAGACATAGAAAATAGTTCTGGAGGTCTAAAATGAAAAATTTAGAAGATAGAGAATCTATATCACTAAAAAATGATACTTTAACAAGATTTAATACTTATTTATCAGAATTATTATCAAGTACTATTGAAAGCATTAAAAGACGGGCCACTCTAATAATTAGTTGGTTATCACATTGGCTAAACTATTTAATGTATGAGGATAAGTTTAATCCCAAAATGTTAAAGCGATATTCCAAAGGCGAAATAATTAAAGCACAATTTGGATTTAATGTTGATAAAGAATTAGGTGGTGTTCATTATGCATTAGTGCTTGATAAATATGATAATAATCACAAACATACTTTAACTGTAGTTCCATTATCTTCATTAAAAAATCGAGATAAAAATAAACTTGGGGATAGACTTTATTTAGGAGATGAACCTAAAATATCAATAAACAAAAAGTTTAAAGAAAACTTAAAAAAACTTAAGCAAAAAATAGATATTTTAGAACAAGAAATGAAAAGTTCATCTTCAAATAAAAAGGCAATAGATGATAAAATAGAATATTTCAGGAAACAATTAGATCACAATTTATTAATTTCAAAAGAATTAAGCTATATGAATGATAAAACAATAGCTTTAACCAATCAAATAAAAACAATTAGTAAAATGAGAATTATTAATCCAAAGGTTCCTCAAGATGCACTTGCAAATATAACAGTACCTTTGGCAATAATGAATTCAATAACAAACAAAATTAAAAAATTGTATATTTGACTTTTCGCAGCGTTTATGCTAATATACAAGTATATGAGCCCATTAAATTGGGTAGTCCGAAAGGACAATATTTGTTTAAAGCCCGAAAGGCTGAGAAGAGTCAAGTATAACCTACTTGGCTCTTTTTGTTTACTTATTACAATATATTGAAATCAAGGGAAAGGATAATAATGAATATAACGAAATTAAAAAATGGTCATTATAGAGTTCGTGAGATGTATAATGGCAAGACATATTCAAAGACATATGATATTAGACCTACCCAAAAAGGCATAAGAAAAGATATGCAAGATTTAATTGGCAGAGATTATTATGCTTCTAACGATACTTTCATAAACTCTGCTAAGATATACATAGATTCAAAATCAAATATACTCTCTCATTCTACGCTTAAAAACTATGATCAATATATGAGAGCAGTTCCTAAAAAATTTGCTAATACATATTTATCTGATATAAATAAGATAGTTCTACAAAATGTTGTAAATGAATATTCCAAAAAGCACTCTCCAAAGTCTGCCAGGAACTTCTACGGCTTTGTGTCCGCAGTCGTATATACATTTACTGATAAAAGATATAAGATAATACTTCCACCTAAAATTAAAAGAGAAAAGTACATTCCTACACTTGATGATGTAAAACTTATGATTGAGCTAAGTGAAGGGACCCCATACGATATAGCACTCTTACTTGCATCTTATGGATTAAGAATTGGCGAGATCATAGCTCTCACTCTATCAGATGTTGAAGATGGTATAATCAAAATTAATAAGTCTGCTGCATATGTAAACCATAAAAGAGTTATTAAGCCACCTAAGACATTTGAATCAAATAGAACTATCAAAGTCCCACAATTCATAACAGATAAAATCAAAAAAGAAAAAAGAATATATGAAGGCTGCAATACCGCTATTAATGAATGGCTCTATAAGGTCCAAGACGAGCATAACCTACCACACTTCTCTATTCATAAGTTCAGACACTTCTTTGCAACAGAACTGCATAATAGAAATGTGCCAAATAAAGTCATCCAAAAGATGGGCGGATGGGCAACCGATATAGTTCTAAAGACAGTCTATCAGCATGCACAAGATTATGAAACAATAAATATTTTTGATACAAATTGAAAAAAAATTTGACCCAATTTGACCCAAACGACTTTTGGCAACAAAAAAAGCCCTAAAATCAAGGCTTTTTCAGCGAGCGTGAAAGGATTCGAACCCTCGACACCTTGGTCCGTAGCCAAGTGCTCTATCCAGCTGAGCTACACGCTCCTATAACACAATAATTATAACAAATTAGGCAATAAAGTCAAGGAAAGATAGAAGTTTTCCAAGCCTTATCTCTTTCAATTGCGTCCACTATCCGTTCCATTAAAGGCTCATATAAACCTTTATTTGGATGTACCACATCTTTTGGAAATCTACCATATTGCAGAAGCAAATCTCTCATTTCTACAAACATAAGACCATTTAAAGCTATTAGTTCTTTTACTGCCATATCATATTGCAAGCACTTTATATTATTAAACAAAAATATGGCTCCATCATTAGTGTAATCGGGGTCGCAGTAATCTGTCATTATAACTTGGATGCCTTTTGATTTTAAATCATTGATGACCACTTGCAATGTTGTTTTAAATACATCAATATCTGTCTGTTCAAAAAAATCATTTGGTCCTATCATCAAAAAGGCATATTTGTAAGTATCTTTTTTTACATGATGCAAAAACTCGGCACGAATCTTACCAATGCTATAACCTTGATGAACAATATAGTTTACACCTTTGTCAACGTATTCACAAAATAAAAATCCAAAACTATCTCCAAGTACTATCAAATCACCTCCGTAAGCCAGTTCTGGACCCTTTGATAAGTAAAAATAAGTATTATCAAAATCGTGTTCGTTTTCTCTTAACTGATTTAGATTTACCTGCGCAAAAATACTATTTGTGATTATAGTCACAAATAGCAATAATGATATAATAATTTTTCTAAATACTTTTTTCAAATTTTTCTCACCAGATAATTATATTAGCATTTTCATCTAAGATTTAACTTAACTATAGTTACAATATTTTCTTTAAATATTGACCTGTATAAGAAGTTTTAACTTTTGCGACTTCTTTTGGAGTACCAGATGCTATAACTGTACCACCTCTATCACCTGACTCTGGTCCCAAATCTATTATATAATCCGCCGACTTTATAACATCTAAATTATGTTCAATAACTACAACCGTATTTCCTTGATCCGTAAGTTTCTGCAATATATCAATTAATTTATGCACATCATAAAAATGAAGTCCTGTTGTTGGCTCGTCAAGTACATAAATTGTCTTTCCAGTTGATCTTTTTGCAAGTTCATATGCAAGTTTTACTCTTTGAGCTTCACCACCTGAAAGTTCTGTAGCAGGTTGACCAAGTTTCATATATCCAAGACCAACAGCTTTCAGAACCTCCATTATCTTCATGATTCTTGGTTGATTCTTAAAGAACTCATTTGCATCATCAATTGTCATATCAAGCACATCATAAATGTTTTTTCCTTTATATCTGACTTCAAGTGTCTCCCTGTTATATCTTTTTCCGCCACAGACTTCACAAGGCACATATACGTCAGGTAAGAAATGCATTTCAATCTTTTTTATACCATCACCTTCACAGGCTTCACATCTTCCTCCTTTTACATTAAACGAAAATCTTCCCTTACTGTATCCTCTCTCCTTCGCATCTGGAGTCGACGCATATAAGTCTCTTATCAAATCATAAACTCCTGTATATGTTGCGGGATTAGACCTTGGGGTTTTACCTATAGGGCTCTGATCTATCATTATAATTTTATCTAATTGATCAGTTCCTTCTATCTTATCGTGTTTTCCCGCTCTTGTGCTTGCTCGATTTAGAGTTTTTGCAAGACTTTTATATAATACTTCATTTATAAGACTTGACTTTCCACTCCCTGACACTCCAGTGATACATGTGAAAATTGAAAGTGGTATATCTACATTTATATTTTTTAAATTATTTTCTCTTGCACCTTTTATAGTTATAAATCCACTTGGCTTTCTATACTTTTCTGGAGCCTTTATCTCAAGTTTTTTGCTTAAATATTTACCAGTAACACTATCTTTACATTTTTCTATTTTCTCAATATCCCCACTTGCTACAAGTTTACCTCCATTTACTCCTGCATAAGGACCAATGTCAACTAAGAAGTCAGCTTCTCTCATAGTCTCTTCGTCATGTTCGACCACAAGGACAGTATTTCCCAAGTCCCTTAAATGTTTAAGCGTAGCTATTAACTTTGAATTATCTCTTTGATGAAGACCAATTGATGGCTCATCTAATATGTAACAAACTCCCACAAGACCAGTACCTATCTGAGTCGCAAGTCTTATTCTCTGAGCCTCCCCACCAGAAAGAGTTGCAGTCATACGAGAGAGAGCAAGATAATCGAGTCCAACATCAATTAAAAAATTAACTCTTGTCTTTATCTCTTTTAATATAACTGCCCCAATCTTTTCTTGCATAGCAGTAAGTTTTAAATTATTTATAAAATCTCTAAATTCAAGTAATGGCAAATCACAAATCTCAGCAATATTTTTACCGCCTACTGTAACAGCGAGTGAAGTTTTTTTAAGTCTCTGACCATGACACTCTTCACAAGGTAGTAAAGTCATAAACTCTTCATAGGCAACTCTCTGTGCATCAGTCGACCACTCATTATATCTTCTTCTGCAAGACTCAATTATACCTTCCCAGTTTACTTCCCATGTGTTTGTATTTCCTGCTGCTGAAGTGTATCTAACATTTACTGTATCATCGCCTATACCATATAGTAAAATATCTTTCTCTTTTTTTGACAAATCTTTCCAAGGCTTTTCAAGTGAAATTTTATATTTTTGTGCAACCTTTCTTATGATAGATCCAACCCAAGAATTATCTTTATTGAGTGATGCAAAACCAGGAACTACTATGCACCCTTCATTTATAGAAAGAGTTTTATCCGGAATCATTAAGTCGACATCAAATTCCTGTTTATAACCAAGTCCTGTACATTTCTCACAGGCACCAAAAGGATTGTTAAATGAAAATGACCTTGGCTCTATCTCCTGCATACTTATGCCGCAATCACTACATGCAAAGTTCTGACTAAAATTTAAAGGCTTACCACCAATTATATCAACTTGTAAAAGTCCGTCAGATAACTTAAACACTGTTTCTATGCTATCTGTAAGTCTCTTCTCTATTCCTTTTTTAATCACAAGTCTATCAACTATTATTTCTATATTATGCTTTATGTTTTTGTCAAGCTTAATTTCTTCATCAAGAGAATAGTCATTTCCATCTACACGAACTCTTGAATATCCTGATTTTTTTGCAGACTCAAATACCTTCTCGTGTCTACCCTTTTTACCTCTAACTACATAGGCAAGTAGTTGAATCTTAGTTCCTTCTTCAAGTTTCATAATACTATCAACTATCTCATCAACCGACTGTCTCTTTATTTCCTTTCCGCACTCTGGGCAATGTGGTATACCTATACGAGCATAGAGAAGTCTAAGATAATCATAAATTTCTGTAACAGTCCCAACTGTAGAACGTGGGTTTCTATTTGTAGATTTTTGGTCTATAGATATAGCAGGAGAAAGTCCTTCTATAGAAGTAACTTTTGGTTTCTCCATCTGACCTAAGAACTGTCTCGCATAAGAAGATAGAGACTCCATATAACGTCTCTGTCCTTCAGCAAATATTGTATCAAAAGCAAGACTTGACTTGCCACTACCCGATACACCTGTTATAACTACAAGTTTTTCTCTTGGTATATCTACATCAATATTTTTTAAGTTGTGCTCACTTGCACCTCTAATTTTAATAAATTCTTGTTCCATATATTATATACTCTTTACTATTTCTTTTATTCCATCTTTAAATGTTGTAAAATCAAATGCACCAATTGCTTCTATCGTTTTAGAAATATTTGGAATTGCAAATTTTTCCGCACTATCTGGCCTCTCACCAAAATTTAGTTTGTTTTTTGCTTTAACGACTTTGTGTGCCTCTGTCACATAGTCTTTTAAAAGCCTTGTATCATTACTTGCTATATCATATGTTCCACTATCTACATCCTTTTCTATCATCTTTTGAATCATTCTTGTAAAATCATTTATATACAAAAAGTTCCAATCATAGTTGCAAGAGCTTAAGCCCACATCCTTATTTTCCTTGCAGAACTTTAGTAAAGTCATGATAAGTGATGTGTCTCTATCACCCTTTCCATACACCGAGAAAATCCTTAAATGAACAAAACTCATATTACTATCTCTTAAATTATCTTCTGCATATGCAGCAAATTGCTTTTTAGCTACCCCATATGGGGATTCAGACATTTCTGCTTGCGAACCAGCAAATATAAATCTCTTTGCGCCCAGAGCTTTTGCAAATTCAAGCACCTTTACACTCATATCTACATTTAACATCTGCCTCATGAAATTATTTCTATCAAGCGTCGCTCCCCAAGCAAAATGTATAAATGTGATGTCTAATTCTTTCTCTTTAAGTTCTTCTAAATTCTTCGCAAGTCCTAAATCATTTATACACAAGAAATCACTCGACTTTATATTATCAAAATCAAGTTTTATTATATTTACACCTTTTATATCTTGAATCAAGTCTAACTTTTCAGTATCAGGTCTAACTATGCCAAACACAACAAAACCTTTATATAAAAGATACCTTGCGGTACTCCTTCCTAAAAATGATGTTATGCCTGTAATTACTGCTATTTTCCTCTTTTTAGACATCATTATATTATACTATAACAATAGCAAAAATTAAAGAAAAAATGTTATAATAATCTTATGATAAAATTGAAATATAAAACCCTACAGTATAAAGACCTCACTATCCACTACGCCAAATATCGCAAAAATAGGAATATAAGACTTACAGTAGACGGCAAAGGCATGATAAAACTAACCTGTCCATATTATGTGGCCGACTTTGAGTTGCTTGACTTCATAAAAGATAGAGAAGATTGGATTAGAAAAACTTTAAAAAAGCAAGATAATACAACAAACTTATCCGACTTACCACCTATCAGAACAAGAGAAAAAAGAGAATTGATGAAAAAAATTTCTGTCTTTATAGAAAAATACGAGTTACTGCTCAACACAAAAGTGGAAAAATATAGTATAAGAAAAATGAGAACTCTATGGGGAAGTTGTTCATTTCGCGAGCGAACTATAAGATTTAACTCTATGCTGTATTATATGAGTGACTACTTTTTAGAGTATATAGTTCTTCATGAGATGGCTCATCTCTTCGTCCATAACCACAGTAAAAATTTTTATGAACTAATAAGCAAATATATGCCCGACTATAAAAAAAGATGGGCAGAACATAAAAAAGTGTCGCTTAGATAGCGACACTTTTTTCAGGCTCCCGTAGGAGCGCAGTTTACAAACCTAACCCCACGTTTAGACTGTCATTGTTGTCTCTTCTACAAACTTTATAACATTTGAAAGATTTACATATTTTGTAGAATCATTTACTACAAGAGTTGGCGCTTGCATAATTTGATACTTCTCACAATCAGAGGGATTTTCATTAGCATCAACTATAGAATATTTGATACCTGCCATATCAAGAAGTTCTTCTGCCTTCTTACAGTTTGGGCAAGTCTTAGTTACAAACAATTTAAGGTTGTCTTCTTTCTTTGCTATTTCTGTTTCTACTACTACATCAGCTTTTTCTTCTTTATAGAAATTCTCCGTACTTACATTTTGCATAGGAGCTGCAGTATTTTTAAATACATCATTGAAAGCCGGAGCCTCTGGTGTCTCTACAACTGCTGCTGCTTTTTCTTCAGTTACTGAAGTAGTTGGCAAAGCCTGTGCTGATGAGGCAACTGATGTAACTTGTGCTACTGGAGTAGTTTGTACTACTGGCACAACTGGCTCCGATGCCTTTGCTGCCTGCTCTCTTTCAAAATTCATTTTTTCAACTACAGTATCTGGAGTTTCAGCTTTAAACAAATTCTCACCCATTTGCTCTATGCGAGTTGCTGCAAGTTTTGCAGAATACTCTTTTCTATCTTTGAACTCTTGAGCTTTGCCATCATTCCAATTTTGAACTGGTCTATAGTAACCTGTGATACGACTATTAACCTCTGTAGGCTCTCCACAGTGTGGACAAGTATAAACTTCTCCTGCTATATATCCGTGATTCTTACATACTGAATAAGTTGGTGATAAAGTATAGTATGGAAGTTTATAATTATTTGCTATTGTACGAACAAGATTTGCTGCTGCCTTCCAATCTGGAAGTTTCTCTCCAAGGAATGTATGGAATACTGTTCCTGAAGTGTAGAGTGTCTGAAGTTCATCTTGTACATCAAGGGCGTTGAATATATCATCAGTAGTTCCTACAGGAAGATGTGATGAATTAGTATAATATGGAGTTCCTTGCATATTTGCAGTAATGATATTTGGGAATTTCTCTTTATCATGCTTTGCAAATCTGTAAGTAGTAGACTCTGCTGGTGTTGCCTCTAAGTTATAAAGGTCGCCATACTTCTCTTGATAATCTTTAAGTCTCTCTCTCATGTGATTGAGTACTTCTATACTAAACTTTACTGCCTCTTCATCCCTCAAATCTTTCTTTAACCACTTAGCGTTTAAGCAAGCTTCATTCATACCTACAAGACCAATAGTTGAGAAATGATTGTTGAATGTGCCAAGGTATCTCTTAGTATATGGGTAGAGACCATTTTCCATAAATCTCTCAATAGTATTTCTCTTTATCTTAAGCGATCTTGCTGATATATCCATAAGTCTATCAAGTCTCTGGTAGAACTCTTCCTCTGAGCTTGCAAGATATGCAAGACGAGGCATATTGATTGTTACTACGCCTACCGAACCAGTTGACTCGCCAGAACCAAAGAATCCACCTGATTTCTTTCTAAGCTCTCTAAGGTCAAGTCTAAGACGGCAGCACATAGAACGAACGTCTGATGGTTCCATGTCTGAATTTACGTAATTTGAGAAATATGGTGTGCCATACTTTGATGCCATCTCAAATAAAAGCTTATTGTTCTCTGTCTCTGACCAGTCAAAATCTTTTGTGATGCTGTAGGTTGGAATTGGATATTGGAAACCTCTGCCGTTTGCATCGCCTTCTATCATAACTTCGATGAATGCCTTGTTGACCATATCCATCTCTTGCTTGCAATCTTTATACTTGAAATTCATTTCTTTTCCGCCAACAATTGCAGGAAGTTCTGCAAGATCATTTGGAACTGTCCAGTCAAGAGTTATATTTGTAAATGGACTCTGTGTTCCCCATCTTGATGGAGTATTTACTCCATAGATAAAACTTTGTATACATTGTTTTACTTCGTCATATGACAAATTATCTATCTTAACAAAAGGGGTAAGGTATGTGTCAAATGATGAAAATGCTTGAGCACCAGCCCATTCATTTTGCATGATACCTAAAAAGTTTACCATCTGATTGCAAAGAGTTGATAAATGTTTTGCAGGTGAGCTTGTAATTTTTCCAGGGATACCACCAAGACCTTCTTTGATAAGTTGCTTCAAAGACCAACCAGCGCAGTATCCTGTAAGCATAGAAAGGTCGTGGATATGAATCTCAGCATTTCTATGTGCCTGTGCTATCTCATCATCATAAACTTCTGATAACCAGTAGTTTGCTGTTATAGCACCCGAGTTTGAAAGTATAAGACCGCCCACAGAATATGTAACAGTTGAGTTC
>JAFXWR010000180.1 GCA_017542725.1 Lachnospiraceae bacterium
AGAAGAATAATCAATTTATTTACAATATGTTTATTTTGTGATAAAATTATATATTATATAAAGGGGGATATTATGGGATTGTTTTTAACACAAAATGCTGGATTGGCTGGACTATTTGGAGGCAATCAGACATTAGTAATTGTAGCATATGTTATATTTTTAGTAGCCATTATGTATTTTTTAATGATAAGGCCTCAAAAGAAAGAAGAGCAAAAGAAAAAAGAACTTATGGCATCTCTTGCAATCGGTGATAGTGTTTTAACTACTGCAGGTTTCTATGGTATTATAATAGATATGACGGCAGATACTGTAATTGTGGAGTTTGGTAATAATAAAAATTGTCGAATACCAATGCAGAAGCAAGCAATTGTTAGAAGCGAGAAACCAAATTATAATACAGCATCAACTGCAAACGACAAGAAGTAAAAATATTTTGAACTCGTATAAATACGAGTTCATTTTTTATGTATAGTTTATTTTTATAAGGGGAATTTATGTTTACTAATGAAAAAATTCTAATGGCAAAAAATGGAGATAAAGAGTTTTATATATTGCCAAAGATGGCAAATCGTCATGGTCTTATAGCTGGAGGAACAGGATCTGGAAAAACTATAACTCTTAAAGTGATGGCTGAAAGTTTTTCTGATGCGGGAGTTCCTGTATTCTTAGCAGATGTAAAGGGAGACCTTGCTGGCATGTGTGAGCCAGGAGTTGACAGTGATGACATGAAAAAAAGAATTGAGAAGTTTAAACTCAATGACTATGGCTTTTCTTATAAAAAATATCCAACTCAATTTTTTGAAATTGATCGGAAGATGGGTTTGCCAATTAGAACTACCATAAGTGAATTTGGACCAACACTTCTTTCTCATATATTTGAATTAAATCAGACGCAGTCAGACATATTAAATGTAATATTTAAGATTGCTGATGATGAGGGAATGCTATTACTTGATTTAAAAGATCTTAAGAAGATGCTTGAATATGTGGGAGACCATAGTAAAGATTTTTCTTCTGCCTATGGAAATATCACAAAGCCAAGTGTTCAATCAATTCTTCGTGCAATGATTTCGCTTGAACAAGAAGGAATTGATAAACTTTTTGGAGAACCAGAACTTGAATTAGGAGATATCATAAAGACTGATTCAAATGGCAAAGGAATGATAAATATAATACATAGCCAAAGCCTTATATTAAGTCCAAGGGTTTATTCGGCATTTATGCTATGGCTTATATCAGAACTATATGAGACTATGCCAGAAGTAGGAGATCTTGATAAACCAAAATTTGTATTCTTCTTTGATGAAGCACATATCTTATTTAAAGATTGTTCGGCTGCACTTCTTAAAAAGATTGATCAGATGGCAAAGCTAATAAGGTCAAAAGGAGTTGGACTTTATTTTATAACTCAGGATCCGACAGATATACCAGACACTATTCTTCAGCAACTTGGCAATAAAGTTCAACATGTTCATAGGTCGTATATTGCTAAGGACAAAAGAAATCACAAAGCAATATGCGATAGTTTTAGAGATAATAAGGATTTGGATATTTCAGAAGTTCTCGAGACACTTGGTACAGGAGAAGCGCTCGTGTCATTCCTTGATGAAAAAGGTGCACCAGAGGTAGTAGATTTTGCGAAAATTCTTCCTCCACAAAGTAAGATGGGGACTATAGATGATGCAACTCGTGACAAAGAAATTAAATCATCAACTATTTACACTAAGTATATAAAGGATATAGATCGAGAATCTGCATATGA
>JAFXWR010000181.1 GCA_017542725.1 Lachnospiraceae bacterium
ACCACCACCGCCACCACCGCCAGGTCCACCACCACGTCTACCACCTTTAGATTCATACCATATAGCAGACATTGTTAAGTTACCTGAAGGCACAATATAATTTCCTGAACCATAAGTTCTTCCATCACTGCCTTTCCATCCACCAAATACCATATTGCCATTGCTAAATTCATTTCGTGGTAATGTAATTCCAAAGCCTTCAACGACAGAGATATCTGCCATTTTTCCTTGACCACCATTACCATTAAACTTGATATAGAATGTTCTTCTTTCTTTATAATTTGCGTATAAGTTATGTACTGAAGTATCTAAATATAAATCTGTTCCAGCTATCTTGCGAGTTCCCGCTGCATCTGTACTCCAGTAGTCAAGCATTCTTGTAGCAGCTGGTGTAGCTATAGGTGATACTATAGTTCCATTTGCATACTTAGGTTCACTTGTAGTTCCCTTTGTGAAGTATGGAGCATCATAGAATGCGATGAATGTCATATTAGTATATCCATCTGGCATTGTGCCATCACCTATATTAAGAGTTACATTGTATTCATTATTTTTCCAGAGTGGATACAAGGTAGTATCTTTTGTCTCTCTATATACATAGTCTTTCGTTACGTAGTCAGTTCCTTCCACACCTACAAAGTATTTTCTGTCCATTGGCTCAGGTATCTTCTTCGTTGTGAACTTGCCAGTAAATGTATATCCACTTCTTACCTTATCAGCAAATGTACTTATATCAGACAACTTCTGGTCATAGAGTACTTCTACTTCTTTGGTATTAGTTGCTGCATCTAAATATGGGTCAACAACGCTTGGATTATAGTTTTCATTCTTAGCGAGTGTTACCTTGTATTTATTTCTTGCCCACATTGCATAATAGTCATATACACTTGCAAAACCTGGATCTAAATTAGTATCTGCACCATTTGGTATTATGAGTGGCGATCCACTATCTCTCATGGCCTCTACTTGCGATGGTATATAAGATGCTGTTGCCCAACCTATGAATGTATAACCAGTGATTGAGTACATATTATTGTTGAGCTTAGCAGTTTCACCCTCTATAAAGCTTTGAGTTGCCATGCTTCCTTTCAATACATTCTCTTCTCCGCTTGGTGATACAGGTACATTTGCATTAAATACTACCTTATATGTTGCCTTATCCCAGTCTGCTACAAATGCCTTACTATCATAGAAGTCAAATGTATCACTTGTGTAGAACGCTCCATCTACCTTATATCCGTTAAACTTTCTTGTTCCATATGATGGTGCTGCTGGCCATACTATCTTGTCTCCATTACTTATTGTCGCTGTCTTTGGCTCCTTAGTTCCATCTTCCCAAGTTCCTCCATTTGGATCAAACTCTATGTTGTAAATTGCTTTTTCAAGTTGGCCAAGCAAGTCAAACTCAGTTGTAGAATAGTTAACTTCAAAGTCATTAATTGTTACAGTCTGACCACTCTTGAACTTCTTATTACCTATTGAATAAGTATAAATATAACCTTTATCTTTAGTTCCCTTCTCTACAGGGTTTGGAAGAATTCTTACACTTCCTGTATAGAGGAGACTTGATGATGCAACTTTTCTAGCCTTATCATCAAAGTAGTTGATAGTATATTTATTTTCATCCCAAACTGTATAGAGTTTTATAGTCTCGCCATCTTTTGCAAGTTTAGATACTTTAGCATTTGGTCCATAAACTACATGTTTACCTTCTTCGCTTGTATCCCAACCTATAAACTCATAACCAAGTCTTTGATAAGTATTATCTGACAGGTTAAATTCTTCTGTGTATCTCTTATTTTCGCTTGGCATAGCAGTGCCACCATCAGCATTCTTTCCTACATATTCAATGTCATATGTACCTTCTGACCAAGTTGCATAGATTATCTTATTCGTCATAAAGTCTACTATTGTCTTTGTAAATGGTGTTGCCTTATCTTCATCAAGCCATCCAACATATCTATATCCTTCAAGAACTGGTGTTGGATATGTGATAGTGCTTCCACTTGCAAGAGTAACTTTCAATTTATCTTGACCGTCTATTGTACCTCCATTTGCATCGAATACGAGTTCTACAGCTAGGCTAGTCTTAGTCCATACTGCATAGAGATTGATGTTATTTGATCTTGCTCTTTCATAAATCTTGTCTGCATTTGCATTGTTATAGAAGTCAATATTGTCAGAGCCTTCTGTGAGTGTCCATCCACTAAACTTATGACCATTCTTCATAAATGCATTTGCTGGTATTACTTTATTTTCACTATATACAAATGATTCGCTTGCTACTTTTCCAGTTGTAGGGTTAGAGCCATTGAGAGTTATCTTATATTTATCTCCTGCCCATATTGCATATAAGTGAATAGTTGCTCTATCAACTGTAGTAAGTTTAGATGTTACTTCATCTGCAGCAAATGCCTTAGCTGGCTCAGTAACACTATATGACCAGTAGTCGAAGTGATAGAAGTCTTTGGTAAATGTATTGGCTGCTTTAGTTGTAATGTTTTGATCGTATGCTACATCACTTTCAGTAACCTCTTCATCTCTTCCATTATTTGAATGGTAGACAACATTATATCTTATTTTATCCCAATTTGCCTTAAGAGTAAGTGTGCCATCAAAGTCACATACATCTGGTAAATCGTATGGAGATCCATCTTTTATCCAACCTGTAAACTTATATCCAGTTCTTTCAAGTGTTGGTATTGAGATATCCTCACCATCAGCAAGGTTGATAGTATAAGTATCTACACCATTTACCTTACCGCCGTTACCTTCAAGCACAAGAGTTCCTCTTATACTTGAATTTAGTATCCAAGTAGCATAGAGATTAATTACTTTTCTATAAGCTTCAAGGCTACTGATTGTTGCTTTGTCAGCATATATAGCTTGAGTATCTGCTGATACAGCCCAACCATTGAAGTCGTAATTAGATTTTGTAAATACATTTTCTTTTAATTGATAGTCATTGCCATATACTACAGTGTCACTACTCATAGAACCTGTCTCTGCACCATTGCCATAGTAGTTTACAGTGAAGTTCTTTGGCTTCCAATTTGCAGTAAGAGTTACATATCCTCTATCAATTGAAGTTAAGTTATAAACTACATTTGTAATCTTTGTGCCGTCTTCTAAAGTCCAGCCATCAAATGAGTAGCCATCTTTTGTGAATCTATTTTCATTTAATCTTGTTCTTACGTCATATGTTACTTCTTGCATTTCCATAGAGTTTTGACCACCGTTAGGATTAAATACTACATAGTAGACATGTGGTCTATAGTTTGCATCTACATAAGTAACTGCATCTGTATATGTCCAGTACTCATTAAGTGGTGAGCCATTGACAGTATAACCTGTAAATGCATATCCTTCTCTCATTGGTGATTCAAATGCTGTTGGCGAATTGAACTTAACTACATTTGACTTTTCACCAAGACCATTAGAGTAGAATCCACCATTTGCACGAAGTATAGCGGTATAAGTATTTTCAGCGAAGCTTGCTGTAAGAGTTATCTTAGTTGTGTCGTATGTAATATCAAATGTTTCATTATTTATTTGAGCTCCTAATCCAAGTTTTACTTGTGTGCCATCTTGACGAACATATATCCATCCATCTTGACGGTGGTTAGCATATGTAAATGTATTGCTATTTAAGAAGTCAGTTGTGTTGTAAGTAAACTTAGTATTATCTACTGTTCCAGTTGCTGCAACACTTGCTCTATATTCTATGTCGTAAGTTCTTGCCTTCCATACTGCATAGAGAACTACATTTCCTGATTTAGCAAGACTTGATACTGTTGCTTTATCTTTGTAGACAACTGCTGTTCCTGCCTCTTCAGTATCCCAACCTATGAAGTCATATCCTACTTTTTCATAAGTATTTGCTGGCAATTCATATCTTTCTGTATACAAGTGGTCACCTGTTGGCATAGAGCCCTTTGTGCCACCCTTAGCATTAAATCCTAATGTATAGCTATTCTCTGTCCAAGTTGCATATGCAACTGTAGATACATTTATTATCTGTCCTGCTGTAAATGGCTCATTGTCTTTATTTACATAACCAGTGTGAGTATAGCCATCACGCTTAGCTTCAAGTACTTCAAATGCAGAACCTTTTTCTATGTTCTTAGTTACAGTTACTTGACCATTGATAGTACCACCATTTGCATCATAGAGGATGCTTATAGCATTACTTGTCTCAAGCCACTTAGCATAGAGAGTTATAGTTCCTTCGCCCTCATTTAAGATGATTGGGTCTACCAAATTATTATCTTCGTATTTTACATCACCATCAGATGTCAATGCCCATCCTGCAAATTTATGTCTAGAGAGGCTAAATGTCTTAGTTTCAAGTGTTTGGTTCATACCATAAGTATAAGTCTTAGTATCCATAGAACCAGAGCCACCATTCTTGTCATAAGATATAGTGATTTGCTTTCCATTCCATCTTGCATACAAATCAACTATTGCATTGTCAACATCTGTTAAGTTGCGAACTACATCACCAGGGTTATAATTTATTCCATCTCCTGACTTTGTAGTTGACCAAGCTGCAAAATTGTAACCTTCATATGTCCAGGAGTTAGCATTAATATTTACAGAAGCATCATAAGCAACTGACTGAGTTGCAACTTTATTCTCACTATTATTTGAGTGGTAAACTATTAAGTATTCAATTGGAGTCCAATTAGCAAGTATTGTGTAATTGCCAATGAAATCACAAGTTGCTGGGAATTCGAAGCTATCGCCATCTTCAGTTGTCCACCCAGTAAATCTATAACCTGTTCTTACTGCCTTTGGAGCTGTGATAGCCTGTTCCTCTTTCAGATACATAGTAACTTCTTCAGCACTATTTACAAGACCACCATTACCTTTTACAACTATAGTTGCAACGACTTCATTTTCATTTATCCACTTAGCATAAAGTGTTCTATTTGCTACATAAGGCTCTGTCTCGCTTATAGTTGCCTTATCACCATATACTACTTCGCCGTCGGCTGTATTTGCCCAACCTTCAAACTTGTGATTTGTATATGTAAATTCATTTGCCTTAAGAGGTATCTTATTGCCATATACTGCTGTAGTTGGTGACATATTTTGTCTTCCGTCATGTCCATTACCATTATAGTTAATTGTCACAGTCTTTCCTGTCCAGATTGCATAGAATGTAAGTTCTGCGCCATTATTAGTTGTGAGATTTAATATGTCTGCCTTATCCGCATATGTAGCGCTGTTGTATTTCCATCCACCAAAAGTGAATCCATCTTTAGTGTATTTATTTTCATTGAGTTTTACAGACTTATCATAAGTGAACTCTTGAGTGCCCATAGCATCAGCATTGTCAGTTCCGTTTCCGTCAAATCTTACTCTATACTTGATAGCTGACCAAGAAGCAACTACATCTTTATTGCCATCATAGTTCCAAGTAGAACCAATCTTTGCACCATCAATATAGTAGTTATCAA
>JAFXWR010000182.1 GCA_017542725.1 Lachnospiraceae bacterium
CTTCTCTTTTGGATTCAGTGAGTTCTATTATTTTTTCAATCAATACTTCTCTATCCATTTGTTGCCTTCTTAATTAACTCCACTACTTCATTTATTTCTTTAGTTGTTTTGCCGACCAACTCCAATGCTTGTCTTGTACCGCACTCACTGCAAATTTCTTGCTTATTATCGACTCTTGAAAGAGCAGGTCGCTCTTTATACTCTTTTTTACAAATAGGACAAGTTCTTATGCGAACACAACTATCTTCACCATATGCTACTCCTAAACTTGACCCTGTGCTCCATCTAACATGTATTGTCCCCATATCATCAACATCAGTTACTTTGCCACGAGTCCCGCTTGGCACTGGGTGATATGGATCTTTCATCTCTATAAGTTCTACTACTGCACCTTCTATAAACTCTTCTCTTAATCTCTTTAATTCTTTCTCACTTATTTCCATTTTAACCTTCCTTTCCAACTTTCTTATATTTATCAATTCCATATATTAGTGGTATGTGTTTGCCATTATCCCAATTAACAAATAATGTTCCAAATTCATCAATTCGATTTATAGTGCCTTTGATATTAGGCTCTAAATCAGCTACTTTATTATTTAATTTGATTAGTTCTACTCTACTCCCAACTTGATACTTTTTTAATAGATTAGATAATTCTTTACCACTTATAATTTTTCTACTTTCGTAAGCACATATTGTTCTATCATCAATATACACTGGCATATATGTATCAAGTACTTTTTGTGCTTCTTCAATTGTACCTGAAAACCTTGTAGTCCACTTTGATTTTGGTCTTTCAGTTCCAATTTTATGTGGTGGAGTATTCCAATATTCACCATCACAGCTAATATGATATTTACCATCCAAAAATGTAACTCGCTCATTCCAATTAAATATCATCGTTTTTGCTACTTTTTTAGCATTGCCATATAGTTTACTTAAAAACTCATCAGTATAGTCTTTACAAATATCTGTATCTTCAATCGTTAATTCCTTATAATTAAATTCAGTATTATTCTCAATTTGCATACTACACTTCCTTTCCAACTCTCCAAGCACTATTACCACTTAAGTTTTTCATTAGTATTGCTCTTGTTTCTTTGAACTCAGGTCCAATAAGCTCTAACCTTAAAAGAAAACATCTCCATTGATATCTCTCATTGACTATAGGCTTTTCAGTTGCATTTACCCTTTGTTGTTCTTTTGCCGAGTGGCATAACTTTGCCAAGAACTCACTATAGGCTTTTAACTCTTCAGGTGTTGTATTGCCGTTAAACCATTCAAATCTTAATTCATTATTTTCGGTCTTAAATGATAAGTCATCAGTTTCAAACACCTTCTTCATTAAGTTTGCTTTTGAATCAATAATGCTTTTAAGTCTACTAAGTGCTCCTTCATCATAATTCTCAAGTGGGAATGAAATGACATAACCATCAATCTTTGAGTCATTAGGTATTACTTGATGTTCTCTTTTAACTCTCTCTTTCTTTACCACTTCTTTTGGTTCTTCTTTTGCTTCTTCGGTTGGTCTTGTCTTTGGAACTGCCACCTTACTTTTACTTGCTGCTCCTTCTTTGTAACCTTCTTCTTTCAAATGCTCAAGCAACACTTTTATTGTGTCTTCTGACATTCGGTTTCCAATTATCATAGTTCCATTCCTGTCAATTTCAATTGACCTAATCTTGTAACTACAACTTGGAACTCCTAAGTACTCAACATCAGCCTTTAAAAATGTGCCAACACTCTCTGCGAGTTTCTTTCTGTCAGGTCCTTTAACACCATACTTGATTTCCATTTCGCATATCTCCTTTCAATTTTGTTAGCACATATATTACCGTAAGTTGTGTAAATAGCAAGTTGTTTATTTTGTCCTATAAGCGTTCTAAATGTGTTCTAAAACAAC
>JAFXWR010000183.1 GCA_017542725.1 Lachnospiraceae bacterium
ATTTATTGGCTAAAGACATACCACCAATGGTTAAAGAAGCTCTTATATTAGAGTTAGACCCTACTTTTGAAGAAAATGTAGGCGTAGATAATACGAGAATACTAGAGGGGTTAAGAACTTTAATTAGAACCCAAGGTAGTACAGTACCAGAGATGGACACCATAGCACAGAAAGTTATCGAGAATGTGTTTTTAACAGATGTTGCAGGGGTAGATAAGATTTGTGAGAAGTATATAGGTGCAAAATATCTTACTGCTAAGTATAGTAAAGATGAAATTATAGAATTTTATTGTAATAGTGCATCTTGCGGTAAGGATATAAGAGGATTGCAAGAAGCATCTTATGTTTATTTTAAGACAGATTTTAATAGTTTAAGTCTTAAACAACAAGTTTATTTATGTGCTTTGTTGATAGATTCAAGAGAGAAAAATGAATCTATTCTACACAAGCAAGCCTTAGAAAAGAGCGAATCTTTATTAAATAAGTTAGAAAGTGTTGGAATTATTACAGAAGAAGAGTATAATAAAGCGAAAGATGAAAAAATTGCTGTGAAGAACAGATAAGTTACGGAGTTAGATGAGATGAGTGAAGAATTAAATGAGTTCAAGGATTCAGCTAAAGAAAAGTATGAAATCTATAAGGAAAGGAAAGCAGAGCGTAAGCGTAGAGCTGCTGAAAAAGAGAAGCAAAGACAAATAAGAAAGCAAAGTAAGTACTTATTGTTTAAAGTGAAAGCAAAGAAGGGAGAGTGGCATCCTATTGCCTATTACCCTGCTTTGTTTTTTGCTGCTATGATAGAGTGTTATCGCCTATTATTTAAGTTTGTATGCTTTTTATTATTTAGTGTACTAGTTTTAGGATTTTGTGGCGGTTTGTTATTCATGGTATTAGCAAAGCCAACTTATGATAATTATAGTAATTTTGCTAAAGAGAAAGTAAATGAGAGTAGTTATGATACTTTCCGTATAGCTGAATCAAGTATTATTTATGATAAGAATAATAAGGTTTTGGCTAATTTACATGAAACTGCTGATACTGAATATTTGGATTATGACGAGATACCACAAGATGTAATAGACGCATTTGTAGCTATTGAAGATAGAACCTTTTGGACTAATGCGGGTATAGATGTAAAAGGAATTATAAGAGTACTTTATAATGCGATTAAGTCTGAAGGTGACGAAATGCATGGTGCAAGTACTATCACACAACAGTTAGCAAGAAATATCTTCCTTACACATGAAGTAAGTCTTGAACGAAAGGGTAAGGAGATGCTTATTTCATTATACCTTACAGATAAGTATACTAAGAAAGATATAATGGAGTTTTATTGTAACGATATTTGTTTTGCAAATGGTATTTATGGTATACAAGGTGCATCAAAAGCCTATTTTGGTAAAAGTGTAGACCAATTAAGTTTAAAACAAATTGCGTATTTGTGTGCAATACCTAATAGACCTGAATATTATAACCCTTATACAGATAAGACAAGGGCTTTGGAAAGATGTCATAAGATTTTAAATGATATGTATGAATGTGGCTATATTACTGAGGATGAATTTGCCAAAGCAGATAACGAGACTATTATAATTCAGCCACAGAAATTTGAATTTAACGATTATGAGTCATCTTATGCTATTGATTGTGCTATCAGATACTTGATGGAATTAAATGAGTTCGAGTTCAGATATACTTTTGAAGATATGGATGACTTTGATGCTTATAGAACTGTTTATAACACAGAGTATGAAGCTATGAGACATAAGCTATATACAGGTGGTTATAAAATCTACACATCTATTGATTTGGATGTATACGAACAGTTACAGGCTATTCTTGATAAGAAACTAGCCTTCAGTAAAGATACTGATGAAGAAACGGGTTTATTTAAATTACAGGGTGCTTTAACTTGTATAGATAATGAAACAGGAAAGGTTATTGCGGTTGTAGGTGGACGTAGCCAAGTAGAAGAATCTAATGAAACAGAGGAAACAACTACTGAGGATGAAGAGTCTACAGAGGATAAAGAGGAAACAAGTACTGTTACAAACGGTGTTTACACTCTAAACAGAGCATTTCAGAGTTATAGACAGCCCGGTAGTACATTTAAGCCTTTAGCGGTTTACACACCAGCTTTACAGAGAAACTTTACACCTAGTACAATGGTAGAAAATATTGATGTTACTAAGGCAAAGGAAAAAGGTGTAGACGTACAATCTTTACATGGTAATCAGTTGACATTGAGAAGTGCGGTAGAAAAGAGTTTAAATGGCGTTGCATGGAAAATCTTTGATAAAATTACACCTGAATATGGTTTGAGTTTTATCAATGAAATGCAATTCGCAAAGATATGTCCTAATGATTATTTTAATGCAAGTGCTTTGGGTGGTTTAACTTATGGTGCAACAACTGTAGAAATGGCAGGTGGTTATAATGCATTAGCTAATCATGGAGTATGGACAGAGCCTACTTGTATCAGATATATTTTAGCAAGAGATGGGGTACGTTATACACCAGATAATACCAAGACTGTATATAAGGCTAAAGCGGCTGATGATATGGTAGATATTTTAAAGGGTGTACTTATCAGAGGTACTGCATCAGGATTAGGATGGTCAAGAAGTACAAAGATGGACGCTTTTGGTAAGACAGGTACAACCAATAATTGTAAAGATGGTTGGTTTTGCGGAGCAACACCTTATTACACAATATCTGTATGGGTAGGTTATGATATACCTGAGACATTACCTAATTTGTATGGTGCTACATATCCCGGACAGATTTGGAAAGACGCTATGCTAACTGTAATAGACGGTTTAGAGCCAAAACAGTTTGAGCGAGATACTGAGGACGAGTCTTATACAGAGATAATACCAGAATTAGAAGCAACAGGATATTATAGTTATTTAGCAGGTAGAGATGATAGTGAAGTACTTTCTGACGGATATACAGTAGCTAATTATAGAGAGGACAGAGTTATAGGCGAATCTGTGTATGAGGTAATAAATAAGATAAATGCTTTGGATAAGAATGACCCTAATACAGCAGCTAAGTTAGAGCAGTTGTATTCAGAGGGTTGTGGTATAATCAATCAGATTTATAGTAGAAAATATACCGCAGAGATGCAAGGTTATTTAGACGCAGCTTATAATTCAAAGAAGTAAACTACATGGAAAAAATAAAAGATACAATTAAAGAATTAGTTAAAGCATTTTGTGTTTGTTTTCTGATAGTTGGTGGGTTTTTGTTATTTTTCAGACCTGCCGTAGTAGATGGAATGTCAATGTATCCTACTTTAACAAATGGAGATATTCTAATTTTAAATAAGAATATCTCTAAGTTAAAGCGAGGGGATATTGTAGCCATTAAGTCAGATACATTACATTTAGTGCTTTGTAAAAGGGTAGTTGGTTTAGAGGGAGACCATCTTGTAATCAATCAAGATGGTCTTTCGGTTAATGGTGAAATCATAAATGAAGATTATATTTACGAAAAGGAATGGGTTCATGATAATTTTGAAATAAATTTAACAGTACCTCAAGGAAACGTATTCGTACTAGGGGATAACCGTAACAACAGCTCTGATTCACGTACTTTAGGTTGTTTAGAAACTACTCAAATATTGGGAATTTTGACTTCAGATGTAACTAAGATACTTCATATAAATTCTTCCGATTATAAGATAATATTATATATATTATGGTTGGTTTTCCTAGCTTATTATATTGTAACATTTATAGTAAGTTTTATAAAAAAGCGTAGAGATAG
>JAFXWR010000184.1 GCA_017542725.1 Lachnospiraceae bacterium
ATATAAAAATCAATTTAGGCAAAAAAGGTCTTGCCGCAATTTTACTCTTCGTCAGACGTATCGAGTTTATCTACTACGTAATCAACAAATTCATAAACTTCTTCTTTTGTTTCTGAAACGTTTTCGTATGTTACGTTACTCGCAATTAACATCTCGATACAAGTCCTTTTTGATGGAATTGCTATACCAATAGACAAAAAGATTAAACTTATAGCCATGAACTTTTTAAACTTTTTAAAAGTTGCCTTTTCATCATCATCCATATTAAAGATATCAACAGCGTTATCTAATCCCCAAAACATACATATTAGACCTATTAGTACTATTGCGATAAGAGAAAAAAGTAAAAGGATAGTTCCTACTGTATCAGCAATATTTGCTAAATAAAAATAAATAGGGTTAATAATATAATTTGTCATTTATTTATTCTCCTTGCTTTTTATTAAGTTTGTTACAAAAGTATCGGCAAAATTTTCTCCACATTCTTCAGATACCATAAATGCTAATGCTTCCATAACAGTACCTATGCCATCCATAAAATCTACACTACCATGTTTAGCATCATACTTCCCGCGAAACAGACTACACTTACAAAGTTTATCAAACACTATTCTTGCGGCTTTACTCTCTTCGTCCTCGTTAGTTATTGGTTCAATTTCTCCTACCTTGTTACTAAGTTTATTCCATACTCTTACAGCTTCGTCACCAGTCATCACTTTAATAACATCCATACCTGGTCCATTTATAAACATACGCTCTCTACTAACAACAAGTGTTGGAATATCCTCATTTGATTTATCAAATGTTACTGTATATCTACTCATCAAATTCTCCTTTCTCTATAAAATATAATGTTTCATTTGTTGAAGGGTATAAAATAATGTTGAACTTCTCTTCTGCGAGATGCATCAATTCTACATTATCTTTGTTAAAATTTTCTTTTATTAAATGTACTAATTCTACGCTGTCATTATTAATTGCATGGTTCTCATTAAATGTTCTTATACAGCCTGTTGTATCTGTTTTACATAATGTACATGCTTTGCCGTCGCAAATAAACATTCCTTTAATTTCCATTAATTATTCCTTCCTTTCTCATAAAGAAATTCTCCAAAGAATATATCCTTTGCTACAAGCATTAATAAGAAGACACCGAACATTATAAGTGCAAAAATGATTATTAAACCTATAATAAATAATATTGTCATAAAACATTATTCTTCACTTTCTTTATTATACTTGTCGATAATATCCAAAGCCTTTCTCAGCCCCTATGAACCTCCAACTTTATGATTTTCTTTATAAGTAATGTTCAAGTAAACTTCCTCTATCTCGGCTCTTATCTTGTCAAGAATATTCTCGTGTTCTAATGATTTTATAGCCATATCAAGTGCTTCTGAGATATAAATTGCTCTTGGCTCATTCATCTTATGTGCAATTTTATGATTTCTAATTCTTGCTATTGCTTCTTCTCTTGTCATTTTTATCCTCAATAGAATTCGCCTATCCAACTCCAATTACCATCTTTTCTATCCCTTATATCGGCAATAGTTCTTATACCAGGATCATTCTTACTGATGAAAAGAGGTCTAGGAGTTCCCTGGTCATCTATAATTCTACCATTTTCTACATTATATATTTTTGAGGGTGTAAACCCTATATCATTTGTTTTTACGCAAGTTACTACCATATCTTATTTCCCCCTAAATGAAGTTTTTGTATCAAATCCATGCATAATAATTTTATCATCGTTAGTAGCACCCTTCGGCTCAGTGGTCTCCGCCTTAGTTTTCTCTATTGAAAAGTATTCCTCAATAGCAATAAAAAACTCAAACGGGTCTATAACACTAATTAAACCACTCGCTTTAAGTATAGGCTTTCTTAACGTTATACGCTTATTATTTACCCATACCCAGTTTTCAGAAAGGATATGTCCTCTATAATTACAAGTATCTATATCCTTCTTTATGATTTCTGTATTCTTTATAATAACATCATAATCAAACTCATTTCCAAAGTCCTCTAATGGAGCATCATATCCCTCTATTTCCTCGATTACAAGTAATTTATTGGGTTTGTTATAATTTCTCCAATGGTCAATAAGTTCAACCTTAAAATCAGTAGGATTTAGAGAATCCTTGGCAGTTACAGTTAATAACTCTAACCAGAAAGTACCTCCGCACTGAATTAAGATTAAGTGATTATCGCTTACCTTACCCCAGTATCCTTTTTTATTATAAAGTTGTTTACATATTGCATCTTTAGTTAAAAGAAAAGAGCCACGTCTATCAAAGACTCTATTATCAGTATAGTCCTGGTATACGTCATAGAAATCATAATATTTATCTATTATTCTCATTAAAACAACACCTCTTCTCTTCATTTTTTATGCGAATATTAAGCCTCTTCGCAATAAGTCTCTATAAATGTATCTACACTTGACTGATAAACTTTATTATACATCTCTTCATCTGTCATATCTTTATATTCATCCTTTAAGGTATAAATGATATAATATGTATTTTCCCGCGTAAGTTCATCTAAATACTCATCATATTCCTCAGAGTCTCTTTCATACATTTCTGCGGCAGTGTCTTCAAGGTCTTCCATAATTGATGAATAATCTTCCATTACTGATATAGACATATCTATAGCTTCAGCTACTGCGGTGTCATAATCATCAGTATCAATTAGACGATAATCTTCCATACCATGAAGTCCCTGATACATATTTTCTGCTGCATATATAAAATATTTCATTTTTATTTACCTCTCTTTTATTATTTCTTATATAATAATTATAACAAAATTTTTATAAGAAATCAAAAATGCGGCGGCAGTGATAGTTATAATACCCCCATTATAGCTATACCGGCTGCCGCAACCTTAACAATTAATAACAACTTTTATTTCTCCTCTTACAACATAACTCCGTAAAGATGGCTCGTAATGACTTGTTATTGTCATATATTTATTCCCTTGAGCAGCTAAATCTTGTGCTAAAGCTCTTGTAAAAATATCCACTTTTATATTTTCATCATTA
>JAFXWR010000185.1 GCA_017542725.1 Lachnospiraceae bacterium
AGTATGAATATGATGGTCTTAATAATATCATAAAGAAAACTACAGAAAATAATGAAATAACCACATATACATACGATAAACATGGTATAATGACAAGTAAAAAAGATGCGATTAACAATGTAGAGTTATATGAAACAAACCTAAGTGGTCAAGTTATTAAGAAGACACAAAAAGATGGGACAGTTTATAGATATAACTATGATAAGGTAAAGAGACTAGTAAATACAATTAACCCAATGAATTATAGAATAAATTTTACATATTCACCTAATGATGACATAGTAAAAACTACAGATACTTTAGGTAGAGAAGTCCATTATGAGTATGATAAAATGCATAACTTAACTAAGAAAATCACTAATCCATATGTAGAAGAATTTTATCAATATGATTATCGTGGAAATATCATAAAGCATATAGATAAAAGAGAAAAAGTTGAAAATTTCACATATGACTTGTTAGATAATTTAATAGAATATAAAGATAAGAACAATAACATAACCACCTATAGATATGATAAGGTATGTAACATCACTGAATTAAGAAGCCCTGATGGTGGTATAATAAAGTATGAATATGATAATAATTACAATAGAACTAAAGTAATAAATCAGAGAGGAAAGGTTACGACATATGGTTATGATAGAGATAATAGATTAATAAGTGAGACTGATCCAAATGGTAATACTAAAAGATACACTTATAATAGGAATAATAACCTTACTAAGTTCACATCTCCACTTGGAAATATAAATAAATTTGAATATGATATAAATAATAATCTCATAAAAGAAATAGACCAAAAAGGCAATATAAAAAAGTATTCATATGATAAACTAAATAGACTAACAAAAACCACAAGTGAATTAAGTAATGAAGTGAGTTTCACATATGATAAAGTTGATAATGTCATAGGCATAAAAGACCCTATAGGCACAAATACCATATTTGATTATAATAAAGTAGGACAGGTAATTAGTGAGAGGTCTATAGATAACAGTATAAGGTCATATACATATGATAGAGCAGGAAGATTAATAAGTAAGGTTAATAAGGATAGAAGTAAGATAGCCTATGACTATGATGAGAATGATAATTTAATAAAGAAGTATTATCTAGACCTAAACAATAGAGAAACAGATTTAAGTATTATATATAGCTATAATGCCGAAAACAAAAGACTTGGAATGAATGATAAGTCAGGGTTATCAAGAACACTATATGACAATAACGGTAATCTAATCGTATCTACATCAAATAATGATAAAGATATAGTTAGGTATGAGTATGATAGTAATGATAGGATAACAAAAATCATCTATCCAACAAATGTAGCTATTTCATATACATATGACCCAAATGGCAACATAAAAACCGTAGTTGATAAAGATGGACTTAAAACCACATATACATATGACGATAATGATAATGAAGTGCTAAGGACCACAGGGCTTATAGAAACAAGTAAGAGATATGATGCTGAAAATAGATTAATAAGGATAAGAAATGAGCATAGATTTACAGGTGAATTAATAGACGAATATTCATATAGATATGATAGTAATAATAACATCATAGAAGAGATAAAGAGAGAGCCATATAAAAAGAAAGTAAATACTCTTGATATTGAACCGATAGAAGAGAGTGACCGAACAATAAGAGTAACAAAACAAAACTTCACATATGATGCAGAAAACAAGATAACGGATGCAAAAGTAGAAAGACTTGGTATGAAGGACTTAGATGAGGCTAATACCACTACATATCATTATGAGTATGATAAAAATGGCAATAGAACCAAAGTAGAGATAAAAGATGATGGACTAACACTTGAATCAACAGTATATACTTATAACCGACTAAACCAACTTGTATCAAGTAAAGAGATAACAGCAAATGGCTTATATCTATATAACTACACATATGATGATAATGGCAATCTAATAAGTGAAGATAGGCATAGACAATATGAAACATTAAAAACAAACATAAGAAGGTATGAATACACTAAAGATAATAAGTTAGAAGCAGTATATAGTGGAAATACATTATTAATTGCATATACCTATGACGGAGATGGCTTAATCACATCATCATTTGAAAGAGACTTAGATTTAAATCAAAACCTAAATATACACGATAGAAATTACATAAATTCATTAACAGATAACCAAAAACAACTCATAAATAAAGTGCTACCAAGTGATAGTTTCCTATATGAACTTATAGAATATATAAGTGATAAAAATAGACCATATGCAGAAACACTAATGGAAAGAGACGGAACAGGACAACTATCTACTATATACACATATGGTAATCAAAGAATAAATTCTGAAAGTTATAATAACCTATCAGGTCTATATACATATGATGGTAGAGGTTCTGTATCAGCAGTTATAGGAGGCTTTGGAGATTTTAGAGCTACATATTGGTATGATGGACTTGGTAATGTCAAATCAGAAATACATGGCTATGGAGTCTTTGGTAGTGGTAAGAAATACTATGGCTACAATGCAGAACAATATAACCCAGTAACAGGGAACCAAAACCTAAGAGCAAGACAGTTAAACATAAGACGGCAAAGATTTCTTAGTGAAGATACATACTTAGGAAATAAGAGTGATACACTTTCAATAAACCGATACATCTATGCTAATGATAATCCACTTAAGTATAAAGACCCAAGTGGATTTATATCTATTAGCACTATGACAAATGCAACCATAAATAGTCATTATAGTTCTTGTAATGATGATATACTTACAGTTTCAGTAAATGAAGAATATGTAAGATATGGATTTTCAAGTGCTAAAAGTTGGACATATTGGAATACAATTGCTACTAATGCTGTTAATGATGAAATAAAGAGAAGAGGTATAACTTATAATATTTCAATTAAAGAAGAAGCTGCTATAGCAGGTGAATTACTTTCAAGTATAATGCTTAAATCAAGTGTCACACAAGTATTAAAGGTTGCAGGTTTTACTTTACCACCTAATAATGAATTGATAGTTGCACAAGCGATACATTATACAAGAAACAAATATAATAATCAATTAAGTTTTCCAACAAAAATTGTATTCGAAAAAGATACTGATAATATATCAGAACTACTTGACCCAATTGGACATAAATACTTTAAAGGTTGGGATAATTCTGTACCATCAACTTATCATCAGCATACTACAAATGGTAAAAATGACAATATAAAATTAGTTAGTTCAAATGGAAATTATGAAGCTATCTATAATAAAGAAACGGGGGCACTTGTTACCGATATAAGAGATATAGGAACATATAATTTTTTACCATCTAGTGCTGGTAAAAATCCGTTAGAAAAAATAGGTTATGGTATTGGGCATATAGGACTTGATATTCTTCCATATGCTAAATGGGGAAATGGACCTGATGATACTACATCATGGTTAGGCAGGAGAATAGGGGTGGTGGATTAATGAAAAGACAAGGAAAAATAGTTAAAGCTATAATCTCATTAATTATATTTTTAATACTAAGATATCATAGCATATATTATGCAATTGATAGTGATAATAGTTTTTTATTAAATTTAACTTCAAAATATAATTTTATGATTAACTTAAGACCTGTACCAGAGTTGCCAATTATTATGGCTATATTTGAGCATAATGAAACTCCATTAGTTTATGCTATAAAAAGAGATAAATATAATAGTGTAAATGTTTTACTTAATAATGGAGCAGATCCAAATGCATTATA
>JAFXWR010000186.1 GCA_017542725.1 Lachnospiraceae bacterium
ATACACTTGTCAAATTCGCTAACACAAAATGTCGGATATGTTGCCGCTGAATTTTTACCAAAGGTGAGACATGAGAAACCTATGCTATCACTTGATAAGACTAAAGATAGAGAAGTGCTTAAAGATTTTTTAGGAGATAAAGAAGGAGTACTATCTTATAAACTTGATGGACTAACTATAGTTTTAACTTATGAAGATGGAAAATTTGTAAAAGGTGTCACAAGAGGAAACGGAGAGATAGGTGAAGACATTTCAAATAATATACCTGCATTTACAAATGTTCCCCTCAAGATTTCATACAAAGGTCATCTCACACTTAGAGGAGAGGCCATAATCACATATAGTGATTTTAAAAAAATAAATGACGAGATGAGCGATGGACTAGAAAAATATAAAAACCCAAGAAATTTGTGTTCTGGTTCTGTTCGCCAACTTGACCCAAACATCACAAAAAAAAGAAATGTAAAACTTGTTATATTTTCACTTGTAGAAATTGGAACTGACAAAAAAACTAAAGAAGAAGAAAAAGTAAATTCTACTTATGAAAATCAATTAGCGTTCCTTGACGACATGGGTTTTGAAACAGTTTTTCATAAAGTTGTAAACAAAAATAATATATTAGATACAATTGAATGGTATGCAAAAGATGTAGTTAGTAATGATTATCCATCTGATGGATTGGTACTTATGTTTAATGATATAAAATATGGTCTCTCACTAGGAACTACTTCTAAGTTTCCAAGAAATGCTCTTGCGTTTAAATGGCAAGATGAGACAGCAGTCACTACACTTAGAGATATAGAGTGGTCGCCAAGTAGGACTGGACTTATAAATCCAGTCGCTATATTTGACACAGTAGAACTTGAAGGAACAAATGTGTCAAGGGCATCGCTCCATAATATTTCAATTATGGAAGAATTAAAAATTGGTATTGGCGACAAGATCAAAGTTTTCAAAGCTAATATGATTATTCCACAGGTTGAAGAAAATTTGACTAAGAGTAATACTTTTAAAACTCCAAGCAAATGTCCTGTGTGTGGCAGCAAGACTATTATTAAAAATAATGATGGCGTCAAGACATTGTTTTGTGACAACCCAGACTGTGCTATAAAAAACATAAAAGGCTTTGAAAATTTTGTATCAAGAAACTGCATGAATATAGAAGGGATAAGCATAGCAACTATAGAGACCTTTATAGAGATGGGCTTTATAAAAGAATATGCAGACTTATATAAATTAGAAAGTCATAAGGATAAGATAGTAGCACTTGATGGTTTTGGAGAAAAATCATATAACAATCTAATAGAAGCTATAAATAAGAGTAGAGAAACTGAATGCTATAGAGTTATAAACTCACTCGGCATACTCGGTATAGGAACTGCAAATGCAAAAATACTTTCTAGACATTTTGATGATGATATTGAGAAACTTAGAAAGGCAGATGTAGATGAGCTTACAGAAATTGATGAGATAGGACCTATACTTGCAAAATCAATTAGAGATTATTTTTCTGACAAAAAGAATATAAGAGTTGTAGATGATTTATTAGATGAAGTTAATATAAAGAAGATAAAAAAGAATGGCGACTTAAAGCTTGATGGTATGACTTTCGTAATTACAGGCTCTCTTGAAAATTATGAGAATAGAGATGAGTTGGTAAAAGTCATAGAAGATAATGGTGGTAAGACTGCTAGTTCGGTGAGTAAGAATACTAACTATCTCATAAACAATGATATAAATAGTAACTCGTCTAAAAACAAGAAGGCGAAAGAATTAGGAGTTAAAATTATTAGCGAGGCTGATTTCGAAAAGTTAATTGGTTAAGGAGTATTATGGAAAATTTAGTAGCAACAATTTCAAACGCAATGAGTGCAGTGACATCCAATGCAAAAATTGGATATGATGTTGCGTTCCCGAATTTAGGAATTTACATAAAAAATCTTAAAAATACTATAAGCATTGGTAATTTCACGATAGCATATTATGGAATCATTATAGCTATTGGTATGCTTGTTGCATTTGCTATAGTGTCACATATTGCTAAGAAACTTAAAATTGATGATGATATATTTTATGATGTATTTATTATAGTAATCTTACTTGGCATAATTGGTGCGAGAGCATATTATGTCATATTTAGATGGGATTATTATCAGATACGACCATATGAAATTCTTGATATAAGGGCAGGAGGACTTGCGGTTTTTGGAGGAATAATTCTTGCTGGCATTGGCATCGTAGTGTATTGTCTTATCAAAAAAATCAACTTTCTTAAAGTTTTAGACTTGACAATGATAGGAGTAGTTATTGGGCAAGCGATTGGAAGATACGGAAATTTTTTCAACATGGAAGCATTTGGAGAATATACCAATAATTTACTTGCCATGAGACTTAGACTTGAGTATCTTGACCCATCAAATGTTACATTCGCACAGTCGTTAAATGTCATAAATGAAAATGGGATAGAATACATACAGGCTCATCCAACTTTTTTATATGAATCAACTTTGAATTTAATTTTATTTGGAATCTTGGTTTACATCATATTAAAGAGATATAAGTTTGATGGACAAATTCTTGCCACTTATCTATTTGGGTATGGAATAATTAGATTCTTTGTTGAAAGTTTGAGAACTGACAGTCTTATGGTAGGCGGTTTAAGAGTTTCGCAAATTGTTGCAATAATCTGCATTGTATCAGGAATAGTAATTTATATTTTACATTTTAAAAAGATAAAACCTTTTGACAAAGTGACAAAGGTAAGTAAAAATTTGAAAGCGAAAAAGGGAAAATAATATGAAGCTAGGAATAGTAGGGTTGCCAAATGTTGGCAAATCAACACTTTTTAATTCAATAACAAAGGCAGGCGCAGAATGTGCAAATTACCCATTTTGCACCATTGAGCCAAATGTCGGAGTAGTTCCAATACCTGATAAGAGATTGGAAGAACTTGCGAAACTTTATAGTTCAAAAAAGATAACATATGCAACTATAGAGTTCGTAGACATAGCAGGACTTGTAAAGGGAGCATCAAAAGGTGAGGGACTTGGAAATCAGTTTTTAGCAAATATTAGAGAGACTGATGCTATAGTTCATGTGGTAAGATGCTTTGAAGATTCAAATATAGTCCATGTAGATGGTTCAATTGACCCACTTCGTGATATAGAAGTTATAAATATGGAGTTGATTTTTGCTGATATAGAGACACTAGATAAGAGATTGTCAAAACTAAAACATCAGATGAATAATGACAAAGAGGCTAAAGTTGAGTATGATTTGTTAGACAATTTAAAGAAACATCTTGAGAGCGGCAAGCCTGCGATTTCATTTGAAACCAAGGATGAAGATGAAGAAAAAGTTATCAAAGATTTAAATTTACTCACATATAAAAAAGTAATTTATGCACTAAATGTCTC
>JAFXWR010000187.1 GCA_017542725.1 Lachnospiraceae bacterium
AAACAAATTGTATCAAAACCTATGCGACAATTTTCATAGCCCGTCAAATATGATACAATTGTATTTTTTAGTGGGTGGGCGTTGTAGTTTTGAATTATTAAGACAGTTTTGAACGATTAACTTTTGAACGAATATAGTTTTGAATTATTAAAAAAATTTTTTAAGGATACTTTTGAATTTTTATAGTATTGAACGATTAAAAAAGTACTTGACATGCGGCATAATTTAATATATTGTGAATGACATCCTCTTAAAAATTTCAATAAAAAAGAGACTATGTAGCAGTCTCTTTTAACAAATATAACTTTATTCTTATTAATTTATAATTTTAACCAAATCGCAGGTCTAACACCAATAGTCTTGTCATTCGCACTTCCTATATCTTCGCTTATATGACCATCAAAAAATATGCCAGCAACATTAGTTTGATGACTACCAGGTGTTCTTAACCAATATTTGCTATTATTTTTATACCACTCATTCTCATTATCATCCATCGGTATGTATAATTTCCTACCATCAAAGTCAATATTTTTGGCAAACTGAGTTCCATAAGCAGCTAATCTTTTATCAAGTTTATTATTGTCGCCAAAATATTTTTTTACTTCTTCTATACTTAACAAAAAAACCTTGTCTACTGTGTCATCGCCACCCTTAACCCCACCAAAATATTCCTTATCATTTTTGACATTTGATTTAATAATTAATTTCTTATCATTTTCATCAAAAGCAAAATCATAAAAATCATTATTCAACCATTTTCTTAATGAGCTTTGTTCCCAAGTGATTTCTTCAAATTGAGAATTATATGGCATGCAATCAAGAATATGTTTACTCAATAATAGTGCTTTATCGCTTAACACATCAAGAACAATCCATTCAATGGGATTTTTGAAGCATCAATCTTCGGATATGAACCAAATACTATAGTTTCTATATTATCAATTATTGTATTCGTATCATATTCTTTTATTGATTTAACTTTAGTCAAAACAATTTACCTCCAATATTTTTATACTTGTGGTATACCAGTCGCTGCTGTAGTTGCAACTTTTGCAACCGATGATGCAATTTCTTTTGTAGACTCTATTGATTGATTGATATCACCTTTTATTACTTGACCCATATTATAAAACTCACTCTTAAAGGCATCTTTACTTACAACTAAGTATCCACTCGCTATTTGCATTCCCATTGACACAAAAGCACATAAAACATATACTACACCAGCAAAACCCATCGCAACATTTATTCTTGTAATTTGTCCTAATGATGATATTAATAAAATTACCCATGCATATCCGCTAATTGCTTTCATACCAATCCAAGATAATGCAATGGCAAGTATTAAAATTGCATAACCGCTTAAATCAAGAAATGGTAATTTGAAATCTGCTACAATAAAAATTGTTGTTAAAGATGATAAAAATAATATATTAGCAACACACAATATTACTTTTAAAGGTTCTTTAAATATTTCATAGCTATTTCTTATTACAACCCCTGAATACAATGCAATGGCAACCATTGTGGAAATCATATTAGGCATAAGTGTTTCAACTGTATCAGCTCCACCTATTTCTAAATTTAAAAATGGAACTACAACACCATCCTTATGATAAGTATAACTTTGACAAGCCAATACAACAGAAATAATCATAAGCAAAGTTGCAACAATAATTAATTTGTTTTCTTTAATTGCTTCAATAATTTTTTTCATGATTTCACTCCTTTCAAAAATTTGTATTATTAAATTTTACTACACCAAAACTACAGTAACTCAAATTACCAATTAAAAAAGATTCTCTCTATTTCTCTCTACCATAAGTAGAAACTCCATCGCAAATTCCTTACACTAAAACAGAATCCGTAATTTCAGCATTTACAAGTCCAAGCCTCTTTGCTGCTTCTCTACCTTTTCTATTATAATACTCAATCAATTCACTACTGCTCATATTTTTTGTTAATTCATAATTTCTCTCTCTTATCTCATGAATATCATCAATTGTCAAATCATATGTTCCATCTGGGTGTCTCATAATTATTCCTCCCCTAAAAAATATGTTGGTGTTACCAAATCTATAGGTTTATAATTTCTTAAATTTGTTATTGCCCTAACTCCATTTACTGTTTTTATGTTAATCATATGTTTAAAATTCCAAGATATAACATAATCCATACCATTTGCTACTGCAACACCAATATGGTTCGCATCATCTCTATTCTTTTCTTTTAGTATTCCAAGATCTATAATTTGTCGACCAATGCTAATTGATTCATCTGACAAACTTAAATTTGTAAATTTTATCTCATTTAAATATTTACTTAACTTTTGCTTTTTTTCTTCCGTACATTCATTGACCTCTTCTATTGTCACTTGAGATAAATATATGTCAAACTTATCTTTTTTAAACTCTTCCCACAAAGCCAATGTCTCCTGCATCTTTTCAGGAGCATCTATTTGCCACAAGTGACTTACCACTGATGTATCTAAATAAACTTTTAACTTTCTCTCATTCATTACAATTCTATTATACAAAAAATCCCTTATTTTATCAAATAAAATTAAAAATCTTTTATACTTTTTTATTTGTTTATTTCCACCTAAACTCTATATGGTCTTCAAAAACTAAGCATTTATCAAGCAGTCCATTCCATAAGTCTTCAGAGAACTCAGTAATAATAACGCTTAGTTTATATACTTCTATAACACACTTATACAATCAAATATCAAAAAAACTACACTCTCTTATGAGGCTGTGACTTCAATATTTTTATAATTAAATTTTACTGTATCAAAAATACAGCAATTTAAATTACCAATTAAAAGAGATACTCTCGCTCTACTATCAACAGGAACTCAATATTAAATTTCTTTGCGAGTTGTATTAAATTGTTATAAAAAAACTTTAACATATTAAACCTCTCAAGCTCCTATAAACATTATTAAAAATACTTTTATGCTAAAATAGCATCAACTTCTTTTTTTAATTCTTCTTTACTAACTTTTTCAACAGCAATAATGCAATCCAAAATTGCTTTGATTTTTTCTTCTCTTGTAAATTTGTTAATATAAGGATTCCTTACTGCAGTATTCCAATCAACATCAACATTCATATCAACATCATCCATGGTTTGCATAATATTCCTCCTTTTGTTTCCTATTTGCCTTCCAAGCAGTTATTATTCTAATTATATCTCCATCTTATAGTTTCTCATTACATTTAATTACATTATTATACAAAAAAATCCTATTTTTATCAATGAAATTTACTAATCTTTTGATTTTTTGATTTTAT
>JAFXWR010000188.1 GCA_017542725.1 Lachnospiraceae bacterium
AAAAATAATGGGCATTGAGGGAAATGAACAATTAACCATTGAAATGCGAAGGCTCTATATAATCACGAAAGCAAATAATACTCTGCCATATACGATTAGAAACTTGGAAAGAAAAATCATAAGTCTACTTGGAAATAATAACTTTTCTATGGAGATGAATTACAACGAGTATCATTTGCAGATTATTCTTTTTGTGCAGAACTTTGACAAAATAGAATACTTGAAAGAGCAAATTGAGGGGATGATACCCTGCAACATAATTCTTGATTTAATAGTTATTTACAATCAGTACAAAATGTTTACAAAATACACCTATGGCGAGTTAAGAACAATGACCCATAGGTATATGAGAGAGCATTATTTTGGGGAGGATGAAGAATAATATATTTTTTTGGTTTGTTTAAAAAGTTTTGTTAATATCTTGCTTTTTTTTTTTTTTTTTGGTATGATTTTTGTGGGTAACTTTTATGGTTATTGAGTCTTTTAATTTTTTTGCTCTATAATGTGTTGCAATAATAGTGGATGATACAAGATACTTTGCACCTTGACTCAAACTTAAAAAGAAAGAAATATAAAATGGAGAAAAAGTGATTATGAAAACAAAATCTATATTAATTCTTACAGTAATATTCTCTATAATTTTATGCTCTTATACATTTTGTATGACTGATAAGATGCAATCATTTATAGAGGATGATAGATTTAAAGATGGCATTTCTTGGGACAATAGTAAAAAAGTGCAATATGGAAACTGGACTGGATATGGTTGTGCAGGATATGCTACAGAGTTTGTTAATTATTGTTTTGGTGGTACTAATCCTAAAATGGGTGTTTACTTTGATGATTCATCTGAAATAACTGATGGTGATGTAGTATATAAAATTGGGAATATGGGTGACCATTGGTTTTGTGTATTAGAAAAGAATGATGATGAGTATTATATTGCGGAAGGGAATTACAATAGTAAAGTTAGAGTAGCATGGGTAGATGAAGACTATGTGACAAGTGGATTTCAAAATGGATATCACTGGATGAATATTAATTCAAATAATGATGCAAAAACTTCAAACACCATTAATTATGATACCGATGAGTATGATGATGCAAGTGAAGATTATGAAGATGAAACAATAGTACAAAGTCAATCTAAGAAAAAGACAAAAGGTAGAAGTGCTGTTGGTGGTGCTACAGTATGGAATAATAAAACTAATGGCTTCAGTGGTTGGCAATATGAGAATAATAATTGGTATTACTATGATAATGGCATAAAAGATGTAAATAAATGGATATTTTACAATGGAGCATGGTATTATCTTGATAGTCAAGGAAAAATGCTTACGAACACTATGACACCTGATGGATACTATGTAGATTTTGAAGGGAAATGGGTAAAATAAAATGAGTCAAATTATGAAAATTAAAAAATTAGTACTTTTATCTGGAAAATCTAAAACAGGTAAGACAAAAGTTTTGAGGGATTTGTTTGATAATTCTAAGGTAATTATAAATTTAAATCTTAAAAATAAAGTAGAGCGAATTGGAATTTGTAAAATTAAAAACAAAAATGTTGCAATTGTATCAGATGGAGATGCTATCAGTGTTGTAAAAAAGAGATATGCACAGCTTATTAAATGTAAAGTTAAAATAGATGTTGTTGTTATTGCATGCCACCCATCATTTTCAAATCAATCGATTGAAATTTATAACGTGGAATATGCATTATTTGTTCCAAAGTTTGGCAAATATAATGGAAGAGCATCTGATGATACTAAAGTATTAAAAACTATTAAAGCATTAATCTAATTTATTATAATTATATTAAAGAGTATTATACAAGGAGAAAAAAACAATGAAGTATTTTGATTACAAAATAATAAAAAAGCTTTTAGCTGGGCAGGTAATTTATTTATTTTTGGGTTTATTTTTTTTAATAACGGCGGTGAAATCTGGTGACCCTTCTCAAGTTCCAGTTATATTGTGGATTATTTTTTGCTCTCCATTTATATTTTTGTCTATTTTTCACTATTTAGTTAATAAAAAGATAGAAGTATATAATAGTTGGCTTCAAAGTGTAATAAAAGAAAGTTATATAAATGAAGTTTGCAATAAATACAAGATTGAAAAAAATGATGTTATGCCATTACATTATGTAACTAATCACTTAGGAGTACAATCTGTTCCGTTATGGACTAAATGGTTAAATGTCACAATGGCAATTTTTATATTTACTGATAATCAATTATATGTTTATGAAGAAGTATTTAATCCAGCGAAAGGAATAGTTGAATCAAAAACTTCTAATTACTATTATTATAGTGATATAACTAATTTTAAGCTTGAAGAAAGAAGTGGTGAGATAGGTGTTAAGTTTACAGCAGGGAATACCGCATTTGATGAGCATTTTGGCTGTGAAGAAGGTGATGGCACTTATGATTCAATAATGTTCTTACAAGACAGTATAAGAAAACATCATGAAAATATAAAAAACAAATAGAATGAGGAAATAAAACCATTATGAAGAATAAAGCGATAATAGTTATTTTGATGTTAATATTTGGAATTATTATTTTTGCATGTAGTAATAATCAAGTAAATATTAATAATCCTAAAAACAATAATACGGAGATGGAAATATCAAAGTTGAATGAAACAAAAATTGATTTTGATAGGGACTCAATTCATGTAGAATCAACAATAAATGTTGATGAAGCGAAACCATTATCATTTGATGATTTTATAGTACGAGGCGATAACAGTATAACACGAAATGAAAATGGTCCAAATATAATTGATATTTATGCTTATAGAGGTGTTTTTGAAACAGCAGGTTTTTTCTTCAATTCATTTATAACAGGCGATGTCGCATCAACTTATAGAAAAATATCACTTAATGATACATATGCAGATATTATTGAAAAATATGGTAAAGGAATTGAGGGTGTTTATACGATTGATGAAAATGATATTATAAACACTTTAAATACTAAAGCAATTACAATTAATAACTATACTTGGACTGATTTAGGAGTTCTTAATTATGGTGATAGATTTGTTGACTATACTTATTTATATGACAATCAGTATGATGTGCATTTGAGATTTTATTTTAATATAGAGAATAAAGTTATTATGATTTTATATTATTATAACTAATTTAAAATAACTTTTTATGCATGGAGACTTTTATAAATACACAAATCATATATTGTATTATTGGCTCAAAATAATAATGTGTATTTTTCTTTGCATATTATTACATATTGTTTGGATTATTAAATATTTTTAGTTTTATATATAATATCAAAATGCAAAGTGATAGATTTATAGATATTTGTAATGCGATAAACTTATTTATACACTTTTTGTTATATATTTTATATTTTTCATGATAATTTATATAATTAAGCAAAAACAAAGCATTAAGTGTATAATGTATTTAATTGAGACAAATTATGTAGCTTTAATTTTGGCTTTGAGTATCTTTATTTACACTAAGACTTATGGTGATACAAATGAAATTATTAGTGCAAATATGACAAAAGGCAATAAGTTTTACTATATCCCTAATTTATTGGTAACATTGTTCTCAATATTATTTTGTTTTACTACTGATAGTATTATCAAATTTTATTTAATAAAACATGGAATTTGATAAAAAAATATTGCAATGATGGTTAAATCTGATTTTTATTTACATATGTAATGATATTAATGGTATAGTATTTATTGAAGAGAAGTTTAGCGCTTCTCTTTTTTATTGAAATTAAATGGAGGATAGTCAATGAAGTATACGAAAAATTATCAATTTAAAAAACCTGATGCAGATGATGCATATGACATACAAAATGAAAATGATAACATGGATTTAATTGATGAAACATTAAAGAACACAGTTGATAATGTTGACATCGAATTAAATGCAGCACTCGAAGAGTTAAGAATAGCAATAGCAAATGCTACAGCGATACTTGAATCGGCTGTTGATAGTAAAATTGGAACACATACAGGAGATACAAATAATCCTCATAAAGTAACACTCGCTCAAGTATTAGGAGGTGGAGGCTCATCAGTTATTCCTGTTACTAATGGTGGAACAGGTAACTCATCAGTCGACACTACACCAACTCAAAACTCAACTAAAATGGTGACATCAGGTGGAGTTTATGCAGCTTTGCAAAACTTAACCCCAGCAAGCCATAAGCATAATGCATCTGATATTACAAGTGGAACTTTAGGTGTAGCAAGAGGTGGAACAGGGCGAAGTAGTAAAACTACTTCATCAAGTGAGTACGAATTTAGAGCAATAAAAGTGCAAAGCACAATTCCAACATCAGTTGATACTGGTTGCATTGTATTGGTGGTGTAGCATGAGTGTTTATTTTAATCAAGATGGAACAATTAAAAAAGGTTTTTTAAATCATAGTAATCGCCCTGTGTGGTTTGGTTATGTAAATGACAATGGGACTGTTAAGAAGTTTTATGATATTGCAGAGGCGATAGAAAAAATTATAGTGTATCCACGATTCTTGTTTCTTGATAAATCTACACCAACTATGACAAATGCTGATGAATCAACAATCGCAGGACTTAGTGGATATGGAAGTCTAACAGTTGGTAGCAACTACATTCAAACAATATCAAATCGTAATAATTCAAGTATATGGGTGATGGTTGGTGCGGATATTAAGTTCAAAAGCTATAACAACAACTATGGTTATTACGATATTGATAGCCTTTGTGGTGCATACCGAAAATTTGATGCTTCAATTATAAAATATTCACTAAGTGCAACTGGTTATGTATTTTATAGAGGTAGCACATCAACTTCATCATATGGTTATGCTTTTAATGATTTGTTTGGTGGCGAGATAGCAAATTGCTCTGCATCAACAAGTAGTACAGTAACTAAAACATTTAATGAGAATAATACAATACCTGAAGGACTGGCATTTGGTTATATTGGTGCTGGAAGACAATCAGGCTCACAAAACATTACAAGTAAAATAACTTTTAATTCATTTAGTATAAATGGTGTATCAATACCTATAGTTTGTGAGAATAGAATTTCTTAGGAGGGATTATGAAGAGTGATAAATTTCAAAGTTTTTATATGAGTTTAACTGAATACAATGCACTTAATGACCAAGAAACAACTTGCGATGATGGAGATGAGCTTCAGGTTATTGATGAAGAGCAGACACCAAGAAAAGTAGTAAAATATTGTGTCGCATTTAATGGTCACTGGTGCGAGAGGTAGAGTATGAATGGTAGTGCATCATATGGAGCAGGCAAGAGTTATACTGATAAAAAAATCGCAGAAGTAATAATTGATTTTGTGTATCCAGTAGGCTCTATTTATTTATCAATTAATAAGGTATCGCCTGAAATATTTATGGGTGGCAAGTGGGAGTTAATTGAAGATGGCAGAGCTTTATGGACTACAACAAAAAACGATGGTGGCGAGTTAGTTGATGCAGGACTACCAAATGTCAAAGGTGATTTGACACTTGTCGGTGGTGGAAGTAGTGGTGGATGGTTTACTGCTAATGGAGCAATTAAAGAAAAGGGAACAGGCAATAAAAGATATTGGGCATCATCAAATGGAGCGACCAGTGGTGTTAGCACAGGATTTGAAATTGATGCAAGTAAAAGTAATGAGATTTATGGTAAGTCAGACACAGTTCAGCCACCAGCGATAAAAATTTATGCATTTAAAAGAATATCATAAAAGAGGTATAGAGTATGAATGGTAGTGTAGCATTTGGAGCAGTAAAACAGTATGTAACTGAAATCATAGGAGGGACACCTTCTATTTTTTTAGGTTATGTTACGAGTTCTTTTCCTACTGAAAGGCAGGATGGAACACCGCTACTAATTGGTGACTTTGTAAGAGGTCATCCAAATAGTGAATTTCCTTTGATAATAAAAGGAGTGAAACTAAACACAGGAAAGGATAGAGCAGTTTATCAAGGGAGCGGTAAGTGGGAAGCTGATTATTTTGTTTATCAAAATACAAAAGAAACTCCACTCACTAACAAAACAACTGAAAGTATGAGTGGGTTGAAACTAAATCAAAAAGAAGTAAATGAAGAAATGAAAAATACTATCAATGATATCAAAGGCAACTTTGTGGATGGAAGAAATCTATCTGAAGATGCTAAAAAAGTAATAACTGATGATACTGTTGATGGTGGATTGTTTAAGGAGGATTAAACTATGGCAATTAAGATTTTAGTAAAAAGAGGACTTGAAGCTGACTTATTAAATGCAGGAGTAGCTGCAGGTGAGCTTAAGTTTACAACCGATACCAAGAAACTCTTTATTGGAACAGGTAGTGAAAATATAAGAGTTGGTGGCGATGGAGCAGGAACATGGGGTGGCATTGGTGGAGATATTTCTGACCAAGCCGACTTACAGCAAGCACTCGGTGGTAAAGTTCCTACCACAAGAACTATAAACAATAAAGCACTTACAACTGATGTAGTTCTTAAAATGAGTGATTTTCAAAATGATGCAGGATATGCAAAAACGACTGATGTGGATGGCACAGGTCATAAACTCAATGTGTCAATGGACACTACTGATTATGTTTTAACCATCAAATTACTTGATAAGAATGAAAACATAATCGATACAAAGTCAGTTGACTTACCACTTGAAGAGTTAGTTGTATCAGGCTCTTACGATGCTACAAATAGAAAGATAGTTCTTACACTTAAGAGTGGACAAACTATTGAAATTCCTGTAGCTAACCTTTTATCAGGTCTTGTAAATGCCACA
>JAFXWR010000189.1 GCA_017542725.1 Lachnospiraceae bacterium
AATTAAAAATATTTTAGTTAATATTTTATAAAATATGTTTATTTATTTCATATTTTTATTTATTTCTAAATTATCTATATCTAAATTTACTTGTATTGAAGGAGAAAATAAATGTCTAAAATGCAATCCAGTTACTAAATTATGTGTAAAATGTGAAAAAGAAATATATTCCCCAGATGCAAACGGTGGCTGTGAAAATTCAAGAAAATGTATTTTAGGTTATAACCATTGTTATGAATGTAATGACGAAGGAAATTTATGCAAAATATGTGAAGAGGGTTATTTTCCAGATGAAAATGGTGGTTGTACATATACTTTAAATTGTGAAATATCATATCAAGGTCAATGTCTTCAATGTAAAGAAAATTTTATTTTAATAGGAGAAAATGGTTATTTAAGTAATGGAATTAAAATTTGTAAATCAATTTTTTCATAAGATATATTAAATTGCTTAGAAGTAAATATGGATAATGGTATTTGTGAAAAATGTGAAGAAGGGTATTATCTAACTAAAAATGATAAAAAATGTAATAAAATAGAAAACTGTTATTCTTCCAAATATGGCGTATGTCAGAGATGTATAGACTGGTACTATTTAGACAGAAGTGAACAAAAATGCAAAGAACAACATGATATATTTTTTTATTGCAAAGAATCATATGATGGTAAAAAATGCGATGTTTGCACTGATGATCATTATTTAGATAAATATAATATATGTGTTGCAACAAATTATTGTTTAAGAGGTACTGAAGGACTATGTGAAAAATGCATTGAAGGATATTATCTTACCAAAGATAGAAATTATTGTACCACCACAAAAAATTGTTTTTATGGTAATAGTGATTTTGGTGTATGTTATTCTTGTAATGATAAATATTGTTTAGATTCAAAAGATTTTCAATGTAAATCAAACCAAGAAGATAACGAATTAAAATATTGTGCTTTTGCCAATGAAATATGTTATATTTGTATTGAAGATTATTTTTTAGGAGTTGATCACAAATGTTCCCCTAGTAAACATTGTGAAATAATAGAAAATGGTAAATGTAGAAAATGTGTAAATGGATATTTTTTCGGATTAGATTATAAATGTACAAATGTTGAACATTGTATTTATTCTAATCCCGATCCTTATTTTGATGAGTGCTATGAATGTGAAGACAATTATTATTACAATATAAAAACTAAAAAATGTGAAAAAGCCGAAGGGATATTTAAAAATTGTAAAAGAGGAGATGATGAATTTTATTGTTTTGCTTGCAAAAATGATTTTTACTTAAATCAAACTGATCATTTATGTTATAGTAATAATGATTCAAATTTAACTGGAGGTTTATATAAATGTGCTGAAACTGACTCTTTGGCTGAAGGATGTATAAGATGCATAGAGGGATATTATATAGGAAGAAAAGATCATAATTGCTCATCTATTGAGGGATGTATTTTGTCAGAAAATGTAGATAAATGTCTTGAATGTGATGAATTTTATAGTTATAATGTAAAAACAGGAAGATGTGAAGTAAATGATAGAATTATAAGTGAGGAAAAAAAATTTTATTATAGATGTAATATAACTAATAAAGAAGGAAATGGATGTGAATTTTGTATTGATGGATATGAGGCGGATAAAAATGGAATTTGTGTTGATAAAGAACATTGTGTAGAAACAAATGGAGACGGGAGTTGTAAAAAATGTCAAAACTCCAAGAATATCACATTGTCATATTGAACTTCCTATTTCATATGCTTATGTTGATGCAAATGGAAAAGTAACAGTAGTTGCATCAACTCAACTCCCACATATTTGTCGTCGTGTTGTTGCACAAGCGCTTAACATTCCTTGGGGTAAAGTTAGAGTAATTAAGCCGTATATTGGTGGTGGCTTTGGCAATAAGCAAGATATGTTATATGAGCCTCTTAATGCTTGGCTTTCAGTTAAATGTGGTGGGAAACCAGTAATGCTTGAGATACCAAGAGAAGAAACTATGGTAGGCACAAGAACAAGACATCCAATGGATGGAGATGTAAGAGGTCTCGCAACAAAAGATGGAAAACTTTTATGTAGAGAGTTAATAAATTATAGTACCAATGGTGGATATGCAGCACATGGTCACAGTATCACAGCAAAGTGTGCAGGAATATTCCAAAACTTATATAAAAATCCTCTTGGGGTAAATTCAGAGGCTTATACTGTATGGACAAATGCGCCAACATCTGCTGCTATGCGTGCTTATGGCGTACCACAGGCTGTGTCATTTGCAGAGACATTAACTGATGATATTTGCGTAAAAGGTGGATTTGATCCATTAAAATTTAGAATGGATAATCTCTGTGATGAAAATCTTAAAGCTGGCGGAGTAGAGTTTTATACTTATGGATTAAAGAAATGTCTTGAGATAGGTTCTAAAAAAATTGATTGGGAAAAGAAGAGAGAAGAATATAAAAATCAGACAGGACCTATAAGAAGAGGTGTAGGAATGTGCTGCTTCATATATCAGACAGCAGTTGCTCCTATAGCACTTGAGACTGCTTCAGTTCGTATGATATTAAATCAAGATGGCTCTATGCAGTTATCAATAGGTGCAACAGAAATTGGTCAAGGTGCTGACACAGTATTTACTCAAATCGCTGCTGAGTCAACTGGCATAAGTCCAGATAAAGTTTTCGTGATGAGTATGCAAGATACAGATATTACACCTTTTGATACAGGTGCCTATGGTTCAAGACAAACATATGTAACTGGAAATGCAATTAAAGAATGTGGAATATTATTTAAGAAGAAAATTTGCGAGTATGCACTTAGTATGGAAGAAGAAAAATCACTCACCGGAAAAAAACTTGAAGACCTTGATGTTTATGAGAATCATGTTATAGATAAGAATACAAAAGAAAAATTAGTTTCACTCGAAAAATTATCTACGACAGCATTTTATTCTTTTACCAATAATCAACATATAACAGCCGAGAAGACTACAGATATTCACACAAATACATTTGCATCAGGTTGCACATTTGCTGATATAGAAGTTGATATGCCACTTGGCATTATAAATGTAAAAGATATAATAAGTGTTCATGATTCAGGAACTTTAATAAATCCAGCACTTGCCACAGCACAAGTTCATGGTGGTATGTCAATGAGTCTTGGTTATGGTATGAGTGAAGAGTTTATATTGGACCCTAAAACAGGAAAACCATATAACAATAATCTTTTAGATTATAAAATACCAACTGCTATGGACTCACCAGATTTCAAAGTTGAGTTCGTAGTTATGAAAGACCCAACAGGTGGTTATGGCAACAAGGCTCTCGGTGAACCACCTACAGTTGCTCCAGCAGTAGCAGTTAGAAATGCAGTATTAAATGCTACAGGAATCGGCTTTAATGAATTTCCACTCACAGCCCAAAGACTTGTGCATGAGTTTAAAGAGAAGGGGATGATTTAATCATAGAGATGAGCATTGCGAGCCTGCAAATCGTAGATGCGAACGCTTGCGAGCCTGCAAATCGTAGGGGCGAACGCTTGCGGAGCCCGTATTAAGAAAAGGGAAAATATTAAATTGTAAGGACAAATATTATGTGCAATAAGTCAAAAGTTTTAGCAGTATGTGTAAGTGAAAAGAAAGGCATAGTAAAACACGCTGTTGACTTTGTAGAAGTTAATGACAAAGGAATAGTTGGCGATGCTCATAGTGGAGATTGGCATAGACAAGTTAGTCTTTTAAGCATTGACAGTGTAAATAAAATGCAGTCAAAGATTAGTTTTGAACTTAAACCTGGAGCATTTGCAGAAAACATATTAATAGATACGGGCATAGTTTTATATGAATTAAAAATAGGTCAGAGAATGAAAGTTGGAGACTGCACTTTAGAAGTAACTCAAATTGGTAAAGAGTGTCATGCAAGTTGTGAGATAAGAAAAATTACTGGAGATTGTGTGATGCCAAGAGAAGGAATATTTACAAAAGTGATTACTGGTGGAAAAATTAAGCCAGGTGATGAAGTAGAATTGTTATCGTAGGGGCGAACGCTTGCGGAACCCGAAAGGAGTATAAATGTTTGATGTAAGTTTTGTTTACGAGGCGAAGGATGTAAAAGATGCGATTAAAAAACTAGTTGAGAATGAAAATTCTGAGATAGTGAGTGGTGGCACTGATGTTTTAATTCGCGTTCGTGAAGGTAAAGATGCAGGTATGGGACTTGTATCAATCCATAATATTGCAGAACTAAAAGGAGTTAAACAAGACAGTAGTGGCAATATAATCATTGGTGCAGGAACTTGTTTTTATGATATTACTCATAATGAGATAATACAAAAATATATTCCATCACTTGGCGAGGCAGTAAATACTGTGGGAGGACCTCAGATCAGACAAACTGGAACCATCGGTGGAAATATTTGTAATGGTGCAACTTCTGCTGACTCAGCTTCTACTATGACTGCATTACAGACTGACATTGTACTTGAAGGACCAAATGGTGAGAGAGTAGTTAATATAAAAGATTTTTATACAGGCCCTGGAAAAACTGTTCGTGATAGATGCGAAGTTTGCAAGCACTTCGTAATTAAGAAAGAAAATTTTGAAAATTATTATGGATATTATTTTAAATATGGAAAGAGAAAATCACTTGAGATAGCAACACTTGGTTGTTCAGTTCTTGTGAAATTAAATGGCGCAAAAGATGCTATAGAAGATGTAAAAATTGCCTATGGGGTTGCAGCACCAACGCCAAGTAGAGCATATAAGGCAGAAGAATTTGCTAAAGGGAAAAAACTTAATGATAAGACATTGCTTGATGAATTTGCAAAACTTGCACTTGAAGAAATGAAACCAAGAGATAGTTGGCGTGCAAGTAAAGAGTTCAGAGAACAACTCATAAAAGAAATGGCAAAAAGATCACTTGTAAATTCAATAAGAAGAGCAGGAGGTAGGATAGAATATTATGTCTAAGAAAATAATTACACTCCATGTAAATGGAAAAGATAGGGAAGTAGCAGTTGATGAGAGAGAGTCTTTATATGAGACTCTTAGAAATGAATTGAGACTTACATCAATTAAAAAAGGTTGTGAGGTTGGCGAGTGCGGAGCCTGCTCAGTCCTTTTAAATGGAAAATGTGTCGACAGTTGTATCTATCTTACTGTATGGGCTCAAGGGAAAGATATAGTAACGGTTGAAGGTTTAAAAGATGAAACAAATGGTGATATAACTGATGTCCAAAAAGAATTTATAAAGCAGGCTGCAGTTCAATGTGGTTTCTGTACACCAGGATTTATTCTAAAAGCTGTTGAGATAGTAGGTGCAAACAAGCCATACACTAGAGATGAAATTAAAGAACTTATTACCGGTAACCTTTGCCGTTGCACAGGTTACATGAATATAGTTACTGCAATTGAGCATGTTATAAAACACAATATGGATAAACTTGGCATTCCTTATGAAGTGCAACCTTCAACAACTTCATTTGATATACCAGATGAAGAAAAAGAAAAAATGCTTGAAGGAATACTTGCTATGCAAAACAATGATGTGACAAAAGCGTAGGGGCAAGCCCGAAGGAGGAAAGTTATGATTCTAGTATTTAATGGAAGAGTAGTAACAAGAGATGAAAAAAATCCACTCATAAATAGTGGTGCTGTAGCAATTGATGGAAACAAGATTGTAGAAGTTGGAGATAGCAGTGCGCTTAAATCTAAATATGGAAATGCAGATATGATAGATGCTAAGGGGGCTGTTGTTATGCCAGCATTTATCAATATGCATGAACACATCTATTCTGCCCTTGCAAGAGGTCTAAATATTAAAGGCTATGTTGCAAAAGATTTCCTTACTATATTAGACGGTTTGTGGTGGACACTCGATAGAAATCTTGACAATGAATTTACAAAACTTTCTGCAACTCAAACTTACATAGAATCTATTAAAAACGGTTGCACAACTACATTTGACCACCATGCTTCATTTGGTGAGATAGATGGTTCACTTGATGCGATTGAAGAGGCTGCAAGAGAACTTGGTGTTCGTTCAGTTCTTTGCTATGAAATTTCTGATAGAGATGGAATGGAAAAATCTAAAAAGTCTGTTCTTGAAAATTCTCGTTTTATTAAAAAGACATTAAAGAATAATGATGATTTTATAAAAGCTATGTGTGGTATGCACGCTCAATTTACTATTTCAGATGAGACTTTTGAGTTTGCTCGTAGCGAGACACCAAAGGAAGTTGGCTTCCACATCCACGTTGCTGAAGGTATAGAAGACTTACACGATTGCTTAAAGAAACATGGTAAGAGAATAGTGGATAGACTAGATGATTTTGACATTTTGGGACCTAAGTCACTTCTCGCTCATTGCATTTATATAAATTCTCATGAGATGGATAGAATAAAAGAGACAGACACTATGGTAGTTCATAATCCAGAGAGCAATATGGGTAATGCATGTGGATGTCCTCCAACTATGGAAATAGTTCATAGAGGAATCTTGACTGGCCTTGGAACTGATGGTTACACTCACGATATGACTGAGTCATATAAGGTTGCAAATATTTTACATAAACATCATTTATGCACTGGAACTGCTGCTTGGGCAGAAGTTCCTCAGATGCTTTTTGAAAATAATGCAAAGATGGCTAATCGTTATTTTGATATTCCACTTGGAAAATTAAAAGAGGGCTATGCTGCAGATGTAATAGTTACTGATTACTATGCTCATACTCCAATGGATGAGACGAATATCAATGGCAATATTTTATTTGGTATGAGTGGACGCTCAGTAGTAACTACTATTGGAAATGGTAAAATTTTGATGAAAGATAGAGTTCTTACAATGCTTGATGAGCAAAAGACTCTTGCTGACATTGCTGAGAAAACTAAAAAGTTATGGTCTAAAATTAATAAATAAAGAGCATAAGTTAAAATTATATGTTTTATAAATTACGTATATAAAAGGAGAAAAGTATGGATTTTTCAAAGTTAATCAACAAAGCAAAAGAAATAGCAAACGATAGTACTGCAAGAGAAACAGTTAAAAAAATTGCAAATAGTGATGCAGTTAAAAAAGCAGTAAAAAAGGTTGCAGATAATAAAAATATTAAAAATGTACAAAAGACAGTGACGAAAGCTGCAAAAGCAGTTGGGATTGATGCAAATACAATACTAACTTATGCTTTAAAAAATAAAGCCGTAATGGATGTACTTATTAAATTGGGACTAAAAAAAGAAAGTGACCCAGCTTCAAGTGCAGTTCAAAAGCTTGTTGGAAGTCTTAAAAGCACAATTAATAAGGCTACTGGTGTAAAACTTGAAGATAAGTCATTTGGAAGTGCAGTAAGTAAAATTCTTAGTGCTGATAAAGTTAAAGAAAAACTTGAGGATGCTGTAGGAAAAGGTGTACCAGCATTTATAAAGAAAGCAGTATCAGAATATATATCTTAAAAATATATAATGTTTTATTTAAGAATTATATATGATAAAAAGTAGGACAGGACAATTAATTTTTCAATCTATTTATATAGGAATAGCAATTATTGCGATTCTTGCGAGTCTTGGTTTGTTTGAAATGACTTATAGATGGGATTTTTATGTACACTTTACGAATCTAAGTAATTATTTATGTGCGATTTTCATGTTCTTAGAACTTCGCGATACTGCAAAGAAAAATATAGATAGTTATGTGACAACATATCCTATGGTGAAATTTGTTGCACTTCTTTCAATATTGCTAACTTTTATAATATATAATTTTGTTTTAGCTAAAAGAAGGGATATAAAAGATAGCTTCGTGGTAGCGAGCGTTACACTACATATGATATTGCCGTTAATGTTTACATTTGATTATATCTTGTTTTACGAACACGGCAAAGTAAAATGGTATTATCCAATTGTATCGACAGTATTTCCACTTCTATATGCTGCATTTATATATGTACATGCTGCAATTCGTAATTTTGACTCAAGCATATATTATCCAGGTAGAAATGATCCATTTATCTATCCATATTTCTTTTTGAATTTAGATAAATATGGGGTGGTAAGAGTGATAACTAACATAGTGATAATACTAATTGCGTTTGTTGTATTTGGAAATGTTATAGTTCTGATTGATAAATTATTAGGTAAGGTAATTAATAAAAAAGTATAGATTTATAGAGGGGTTTATTGAAAAATAGTTATGACAACATTTGAAGAAAAAGTATATTTAGAAGTAAAAAAGATTCCTAGAGGGAAAGTCGATACATATAAGGGCATAGCAATAAAAATTGGCTGCCCAAATGCTGCAAGGGCTGTTGGTAATGCATTACATAAAAATCCTGACCATAAAAATATTCCTTGCCACAGAGTTGTTAATAGTGATGGTGAATGTTCTGGAAACTTTGCATTTGGTGGAAAGGTTACACAGGAAAAGTTACTTATGAAAGAAGGAATTATATTTGTAGATGGAAAAGTTTTATTAGATAATTAATATAAGTAAAAAATGAAAGAGTTATATTATGATTAGAATTTATTTAAGGAAAATATATTTATTATTTTTAACTGCTCTAGCAATAATACTATTCTCATGCAATCAAATAATAGATAGTTCAGTAAAAGGGAGTGACACTTTGAATTTATCAAATGATAGCAGTGGTTTTGTGTTATTAAGTGATGCAGTGCCAGATGCCATTTTAGAAATAAGGTATTATTCTACATACAATTTCGTAGGAAAGAGAATTGCTGGTTATGAAGAACCAATTGCACTTATTACAAAAGAGGCAGCTACCAAACTTAAAGAAGTAAGCGATGAGTTAATTGAAAAAGGATATAGGTTAAAGATTTATGATGCCTATAGACCACAAATGGCAGTAAGCAATTTCGTAGATTGGGCTAAAGATGTAAATGATGTAAAAATGAAAAAATATTTTTATCCAGATTTGGATAAATCAGTTTTATTTCCGCAAATGTACATAATGGAATATTCAGGACACACAAGGGGCAGCACTGTTGATTTGACACTCTTTGATATGAATACAGAAAAGGAAGTTGATATGGGTGGAACATTTGACTATTTTGGAGAGGAAAGCCATCCGGATTATAAAGGTATTACAGATGAGCAATACAAAAATCGTATGATACTTCGTGAGGCAATGCTGTCGCATGGGTTCAAGCCACTAGAAACTGAGTGGTGGCATTTCACACTTGAAGATGAGCCTTATAAAGATACTTACTTTACTTTTCCTATAAGCAAAAGTTCGCTAAAGAAATAGTTGGATTTTAAAGATTTATATAACAAGAATTATTTAGATGGTAGTAAAGGATTAATTTATGAGAAAAATATTTTATATAGTTTCTATAATATTAGCAAGTATGTTGTTGCTCTTTGCTTGCTCATCAAAGATCAATGCGGTTGAAAGTGCCAATAATATTGAAAGCACAAGTGTTGATAGCACTATTAATGGCAAACAAAAATTAACAAAAGAAATGGCATATAATGGTATAGATAATTATTGCCATCAAAATTTCGACTGGTCAATTGCAAAAGATAATCCTGATATGATGTATGTTGAAATGGGAGAAGAAACGGATACTGAGTACGAAGTTATATTAAGAAGTTACACAGGTTCTTTCACATATTTTTATGTTAATAAATCTGATGGAAAAACAAGAATTGTAGAGTATGTCCCAGCGCTTGACATTAAAGAGGAGTCGGGGATAATTAGCATATTTGATTATATCGGATAAAAGATATTTACTAATTTAAATATAATTTTTTGGAGGTGCATTATGAGTGAGATTATGAAGATTATGCCATTTAAAAATTTGATGGAATGGATTATTGATGAGAACAAAACCCGAAACTCAATTTTTGGTGTAAGAAAGTATTATAAGGCAGATACAAAGAAGTGCTTTAACATTTATAAAGAGCATGTCGAGACCCCAATTGGCCCTGCTGCTGGTCCAAACTCACAACTTGCACAAAATATTATATCAAGTTACATAGCAGGTAGTAGATTTTTTGAATTAAAAACAGTTCAAGAGATGACTGGTGCTGACATGGTTAAATGTGTAAATAAGCCATGTATAAAAGCAGATGATGAATGTTACAATTGCGAATGGTCTACAGAACTTTATATGGATGAGGCGATACAAGAATATATCAAAGCTTGGGTTGCACTTCATTTTATATCAAAAGAATTTGGACTTGGAGCCACTGATGGTTTCGTATTCAATATGTCAGTTGGCTATAACCTTGATGACATAAAGAAAAAAGATACTGATAAGTTTATAGAGTGTATGAAAGATGCAAACAAGCATCCAGTATTCAAAGAGTGTCTCGACTATCTTAGAACTCATATCTCTGAATATAAAAATTTTAAAGCGGAAGACATAGATAAGATCCCAAATCAAGTTTGTCATTCTGCAACTGAGTCAACACTTCACTGATGCCCTCCTGCTGAGATAGAAAGAATTGCTATGTATCTCATGGATGAGAAGGGACTTAATACATTTATTAAATGTAATCCAACTCTTCTTGGATACGAGAGAGCGAGAAAAATATTGGATGACATGGGATTCACTTATGTTGCATTTACTGATTCGCATTTCTTGACTGACTTACAATGGGACGATGCTGTTAAAATGCTTGATAGACTTATGAAACATGCAGATGAGAAGGGATTGACTTTTGGAGTGAAACTAACTAATACTTTCCCTGTAGATGTGACTAGAAATGAATTGCCATCTCAAGAGATGTATATGTCAGGAAGATCATTATTTGGTCTTTCTATAAAAGTGGCAGAGATGCTCACAACTCATTTCAATGGAAAACTTAAGATTGCATATTCTGGTGGAGCAGATGCGTTTAATATAGATAAACTAGTTGATGCTGGCATCTGGCCTGTGACAGTTGCAACTACAATTTTGAAGCCAGGCGGATATGATAGATTTTATCAAATGGCAGAAAAAATTATGTCAAATGTAAATGGCATGGTAAGTTTTTCTGGTGTAGATGTAAAGAAAGTTCAAACACTTTCAGAAGAGTGCAAAAAAGATAAACACTTAGTAAAGAAATCACTTAGATTTAAACAAAATAAAATCAAAGTTAAAAATCCACTTACAGATTGCTTTATAGCACCATGCTCAAATACTTGTCCTATTAACCAAGATATTTCACTTTATAACTATTATGTAAAGAATAATGAGTTTGAAAAAGCTCTTGAAGTAATATATCGCACAAATCCGCTTCCATTTATGACTGGAAATATTTGTGCTCATCCTTGTACAACTGCTTGCATGAGAAATCACTACGAGGACAATGTTGACATAAGAGGCAATAAACTTCTTGCAGCAAAATCGGCGTTTGATAAAGTGATTAAAAATGTTAAACCAGCTGCATCAAATGGCAAGACAGTTGCAGTAGTTGGTGCTGGACCGGGTGGTATAGCTGTTGCTACATTCTTATCTAAAAATGGATTTGCAGTAACTGTATATGATAAAGAAAAAACTGTAGGTGGAACAGTTGCAAATATCATCCCACACTTTAGACTTCCTATGGATGAAATTCAAAAAGATGTAGAGTATGCAAAGGCGTGGGGAGCAAAATTTGAACTTGGAACTGAAGTAAAAAATGTTAAAGAGCTAAAAGATAAATTTGACTATGTTGTTCTTGCAATTGGTGCCCATAAAGAAAGTAAAGCTGGATTTAATGGTGACGAAAAATGTGTAAACGCTCATAAGTTCTTAATTGATTTCAATGAGAAGAATGGAAAACTTGACATAGGTAAAAATGTCGCTGTAATAGGTGGTGGAAACACAGCTATGGATTCAGTTCGTGCCGCAAAGAGAACAAGTGGAGTAGAAAATGTATATCTTGTATATAGAAGAAATATGTTAAATGCACCTGCTGATGAAGATGAAATCAATCTTGCAATTGAAGATGGAGTGCAAATAAAAGAATTATTGGCACCAGAGAGTTTTGAAAATGGAGTTTTGAAATGCAAAGTTTGCAAGCTCGGAGCAGTTGGTGCTGATGGTAGAAATAGTATAGAAGTAACAAGTGAGATTGCTGAGATAAAGGCTGATACTGTTATAGCTTCTATCGGTGAAAAAGTTGATGGCGAGTTCTATAAGAGTAATGGCATAGAGGTAAATGAAAAAGGCTTGCCAGTATTAAGTGGCACTCTTGAGACAAATATTAAAGGTGTATATGCTATAGGCGATGGTGCCCTTGGTGCTTCTATAATAGTAAAAGCAATCGCAAATGCAAAACTTGTAGCAACTGCAATTTCAGGCAACGGATTTACTGGAAATGAATTGCCAAATGAGTCAGTAGATAATATCTATAAAGATAGAGCAATTCTTAAAGATAAAAATGGTGACAACGATGGTGCTCGTTGCTTACATTGTAATAAAGTTTGCGAAACTTGTAACGAAGTTTGCCCAAATCGTGCAAATGTTCATATCATATTAAAAGATGGAAGTCATCAAATAGTTCATGTAGATAGTATGTGTAACGAGTGTGGTAACTGTGCAGTATTCTGCCCTTATGATAGCAAGCCTTATAAAGACAAATTTACTTTATTCTTTGATGCAGAAGCTATGAAAGACTCAACAAACGATGGATTTTATTATAAAGACGACAAAACTGCAGTTGTAAGAATTAATGGTGCTGAGTCAGAGTATAAGTTAAACACTTCGGATTCTAAACTTGGAAAACTCGCGGAAGTTATTGATGTAATTAATAAAGAACATAGTTATATGATATTTTAATATATACTGAGAATCAATTTTAGTTTAAATTTTAAAAATTTATCAATTTTAAAAGGGCTATTATGGCAAAATTTTTTGTAAATGGAAAAGAATATGAGTTGGCTGATGATAAAAAAGTTATGGGCTTTCTTCGAGATGAGTTAAAACTTTTATCAGTAAAAGATGGATGTGCTGAAGGTGCCTGCGGAGCCTGCACTGTGCTTGCAGATAATGTGCCTACTAAAGTATGTGTTCAAACTGCAAAAAGGATGGAAGGAAAACATATTGTTACTGTAGAAGGATTTACTGACAGAGAAAAAGAAGTGTTTAAGTATGCTTTTGGAAAGGCGCAGGCGGTTCAATGTGGTTTTTGTATACCAGGAATGGTTGTGTGCGCAAAGGCACTTATAGATAAGAACAACAATCCTACTCGTATAGAATGTGCTGATGCTATTAAAAACAATTATTGCCGTTGCACAGGTTACAAAAAAATTATAGATGCTATAATACTCGCTGCCAAGATATTTAGGGAGAACTTAGAAGTTAAGTTTGAAAATAAAGTAATGAATATCGGCGATAGCGACATAAGAGTGGATGCACCAGACAAGACTTTAGGTACTGCTAAGTATGCCGATGACATATATCTTGATAACATGATATATGGTTCTTGTGTTCGTGCCGCTTATCCAAGAGCAAGAGTTAAGAGTATTGATATAGAAGAAGCAAAAAAAATTGATGGAGTAGTTGGAATTCTTACAGCAAAAGATTTGCCAGGAAAAATGACTGGACATCTAAAAAAAGATTGGTTTGCTTTAATTGATATTGGAGATATAACTCATTCATTTGGCGATGCTATAGTTGCAGTGTATGCAAAAGATAAAGAGACACTAGAAAAAGCAAAAGCGCTTGTTAAAATTGATTATGAAGTTTTGCCTGCAGTATTTGATAGATATGAAGCTATGAAAGAAGGTGCTCCGATCGTTCATGAGGAAGAAGATGTCAAAACAAATATTTTGGTTGAGAAACATATAAAAAGAGGTGACCCAGATACTGCAATTAAAAATGCAAAATATAAAATTACTAAAACATATAAAACTCCTTATACCGAGCATGCATTTTTAGAGCCAGAGTGTGCTGTGGCTTTACCTCTTCAAGATGGTGGAGTTATGATCTACTCATCAGACCAATGTACTTATGATACAAGAAGAGAGTGTAGCTATATCACAGGGCTTCCTGAAGAAAAAATTATAGTAGAGAACTCATATGTTGGTGGTGCTTTTGGCGGAAAAGAAGACATGACAATCCAACCACTTGCCTGTGTTGCTGCTATGAAATTCAAAGTGCCAGTTAAGATGAAACTAACTCGTCAAGAGAGTATGCAGATTCACCCAAAGCGTCACCCTATGGACGTGACTATGACTACAGCTTGTGATGAAAATGGTATCTTAGTTGGTATGAAGTGTGAAGTAGTTTCTGATACTGGTTGTTATGCTTCGCTTGGTGGACCAGTGCTTGAAAGAGCTTGCACTCATGCAGCTGGACCATATAACTATCAAAATGTAGAAATTCATGGAACTGCTGTATATACAAATAATCCTCCCGCAGGAGCATTTAGAGGATTCGGCGTCACTCAAACTTGTTTTGCAACTGAGATGAATATTAATTTACTTGCAGATATGGTTGGCATAGATTATTGGGAAATAAGAAAAAGAAATGCAATTAAACCTGGGCAAGTTTTACCAAATGGTCAGATAGCAGATGAAAGCACTGGACTTGTAGAGACATTGGATGCAGTAAAAGATTACTACTATAATAACAAATATGTTGGTATAGCTTGTGCGATGAAAAATGCTGGAGTTGGTGTTGGACTTCCTGATTATGGTCGCTGCAAGATTATAGTAAATAATGGTCTAATTGAAGTTCATAGTGCTGCTTCTGAAAATGGACAGGGTATAGGTCAAGTATTAGTTCAAACAGTAAGCAACGAGTTAAAAATTCCTGTAGATAAAATAGTTTGGAAAAATTCAAATAGTGGAACTGACCCAGATAGTGGATGCAGCTCTGGAAGTCGTCACACTCTTATAACAGGTGAAGCATGTCTACGAGCAACTCGCGAATTATATAAAGATTACAATACAAATGGTAAAGATTTAAACAAATTAAATGGTAAAGTCTATGAAGCTGACTTCTTTGAGCCAACAGATAAATTGGGCGCAGAGAAAGAGTTCCCAGTGTCACATATTGGTTATGGTTTTGCTACTCAACTTTGTATATTAAATGATGATGGAACTATAAAAGAGATGGTCGGCGCTCATGAGATAGGTAAGGCGGTAAATAAACTCGGTGTAGAAGGACAGATAGAAGGTGGCATGGTCATGAGTATGGGCTATGCTTTAACTGAAGATTTAAAAGTTGTAGAAGGAAAAGTTACTGCAAAATATGGAACTTATGGACTTTTTAGAGCAAACAAAGTTCCAGAGCTCACTTCAATTGTTGTGGAAAAAGCAGGAATGAAATTTGCAAATGGGGCTATAGGTTGTGGTGAGATTACAGCAATCCCAACTGCTCCAGCAATTGCACTTGCATATTATAGAAAAGATGGCGAGTTCCAAACAGAACTTCCACTCAAAAACACTCCATATGCCCGCCCGTAGGGGTGAATGCAGTTGTAGGGGCGAATGCTTGCAGAGCGCACATATGGGCGAGTTATACGAGCCCAAGTAAATATTATATGAATAAAATATTATTAAAAAATGGAATAGTAGTTAATAGTAAAAAATGTTTTGTGGCTGACATTTTAATTGAAGGCGAAAAGATAAAGAGAGTTGCAAAGAATATAAAAGTGCCGGGCTCGCAAAGCTCGCCCCTACGATTGGCTTCGCCAAAGGGATCGCAGAACTCAACCGTACAAGTTATTGACTGCAAAGGTAAATATATTTTCCCAGGATTTATAGATGGCCACACTCATTTTGATTTGTCAGTTGCAGGTACAACTACAATAGATGATTTTGAATCAGGCACTAAGGCAGCAGTTTCTGGTGGAACTACAACTATTATAGATTATGGAACTCAATATCACGGAGAGACACTTAAAGAGGGATTAAAAAATTGGCTTGATAAAGCAAAAAATGGTGTTAGTTGCGATTTTGGAGTTCACATGTCTATATCAGAAATGAATGATAAAGTTCGTTCTGAAATAAAAGAAATGATTAAAGAGGGTGTTACTTCATTTAAATTATATACTACATATGACATTAAACTTGACGACGACAAATTACTTGATGCACTTACAGAAATTGCTAAGTGTAAAGGTATAACAGGTGTTCACTGTGAAAATGATGGAATCATAAAAGAACTTCGAGCTAATGTAGTTGGCGATGATAATAAAAAAGTTATTTCGCATGCTTTAACTCGTCCTGCCGTAGCTGAAGCTGATTGTGTAAATCGACTCGCTTATATGTCAAATATAACAGGTGCTGCATTTTTAGCGGTTCATGTAACTTGCGAAGAGGCACTTAATGAAGTAAAACTTGCCAAAGAAAAAGGGTATAAAGTTTATGGAGAGACTTGCCCACAATACTTATATTTTGATGATAGTGTATATAAAAAGAAATTTGAAGAAGCTAGTATTTATGTGTGCGCACCACCTATAAGAAAGAAGAAAGATATTAATGCCCTTTGGAAAGCTATAAATGATGGAAGTATAGACATAGTTTCAACAGACCACTGTTCATTTACTAAAAAGCAGAAAGCACTTGGAAAAGATGATTTTAGAAAGATACCAGGTGGACTTAATGGAGTAGAACAAAGAGGAATATTGCTTTTTGATGCATGTCTTAATAAAAAACTTAAAATAGAAAGAATGTGTGCACTTCTTTCTGAGAATCCTTCAAAACTTTTTGGACTTTGGGACAGGAAAGGATTTATAAAAGAAGGATATGATGCAGATTTAGTTATAATTGATCCTAAGAAGACCACTAAACTAAGTCTGAAAAATCAGATTTCAAAATCAGATTATTGTACCTTTGAAGGAAAGAAACTTAAGGGAAAGATAGAAAAAGTCTTTCTTAGAGGAAGACAGATTGTGGACGAAGATAAGAATATAGTTGAAAATACTGGAAAATTTATTAGGAGAAAATTGTATAAGAGTTTTTAGTGCTTTATATTGTGATTGAAAAATGCTATAATAAATTAAAATAATTTTACTCGTTTTTTAGGAAAAATATAGATTCTTAAAGAATGTGAGTAATTTTATAAAAATATTTTAGGAGGGTTCTATGGAAAAACTTTTCAAACTTAAAGAGAAAGGCACAGATGTAAGAACTGAGTTAATTGCTGGATTAACAACTTTTATGGCAATGGCTTATATTTTAGCAGTTAACCCAAGCATTTTATCAGCATCTGGTATGGATGCAGGATCAGTCTTTAGCGCTACTGGTGTTGCATCAGCAATTGCATGTTTCCTTATGGGACTAATTGGTAACTTCCCATTTGCACTTTCAGCTGGTATGGGACTTAATGCTTACTTCACTTACTCAGTTGTAATGGGACTTGGGGTTTCATGGCAAGTTGCACTTGCAGCTGTATTTATAGAAGGTGTAATTTTCCTTTTACTTTCAGTTGTAAATGTAAGAGAAGCAATGTTTGAAGCTATTCCACTTTCACTTAAGAGTGCAGTTTCTGCTGGTATTGGACTTTTCATTACTATCATTGCACTTATCAACGCTAAAGTTCTACAAGCAAGTCAAAGTACAGTTGTATCACTTATTTCTTTCCACTCAGCATTTGACAAAGAGTACAATGTAATGGACTTACAAGTATGCTCTGCAGTTCTTTGCTTAATCGGAATTGTTATTACTGCTTATTTGGTACATAAAAAAGTAAAAGGAAATATACTTCTTGGAATTCTTATTACTTGGGTTTTGGGAATTATTGCACAAGTATTTGGAATTTACAGACCAAATCCAGAAGCAGGATTTTATTCAGTAATACCTAGTAAAGTATTTGCATTGCCAGCATCTATGGCTCCAACATTTGGTGCATTTGTGAAGGGCTTTGGAGAAATAAAGTCTATAAGTTTAATCAATTTTATAGTTGTTGTTGTTTCATTCTTATTTGTAGATATATTTGATACACTTGGCACACTTATCGGATGTGCAAAAGCTGGTGGAATGTTAAATGAAAAAGGACGTCTTCACAATGTTAAGTATGCACTTTTTGCAGATGCAGTTGGTACTACAGTTGGTGCAGTTTGTGGTACATCAACTGTTACTACATTTGTAGAATCAGCATCTGGTATTGAAGCTGGCGGTAGAACAGGACTTACTGCTATTACAGTAGGAGCTTTATTCTTAGTCGCTATGTTTTTCTGGCCTATATTTAGTGTTATCCCATCATTTGCAACTGCTCCAGCACTTGTAATTGTTGGATATCTTATGATGAAGCACGTTGTGGACATTCCTTGGGATGATGCTACTGAATCAGTACCTGCATTCCTTGCAATCCTTGCTATGCCTTTCTTCTATAGCATTTCTGAAGGTATTGCATTTGGTATAATTTCTTACGTAGTTATTAATTTAGTTTCTGGAAATGGAAAGAAAATTACACCTACATTATTTGTTATAGCAGTATTGTTTATTTTGAAATACATTTTGATTTAATTAATTTATTTGGATGGGCTTTATGCCCATCCAATTTTCTTTAAAACTTTTTTGAAGTATAAAATGTTTAGAAACTATGCGTAGATATTTTACGACAACAGAAGAGCGACTAAAAGATAGAGTACAAGTCGCAATGGGTAGAAGAAAAGCAGACCTTGTATTGAAAAATGCGAGCTTTATTAATTTGTTTTCTGAAAGGATAGAAAAGGCTGATATTGCTATTTGTAGAAGACATATAGTAGGCATAGGTGAATATGAAGGGGAAGTTGAGGTAGATTGCAAAAACAAAATTGTTGCCCCATCATTTATTGATAGCCATATTCATCTTGAATCAGCGATGATAAGTCCGAGAAGTTTTAGAGATTTGGTGGTATGTCATGGTACAGCCGGAGTTATTGTTGACCCCCACGAGATTGCAAATGTTGCTGGGATAGATGGTATAAATTATATACTTAAGATGACTGAAGACCTTGACTTATTTGTTAGAGTGATGGTTCCATCTTGTGTTCCATCTACACCTCTTGATGAGTCAGGTGCAACATTGACTGCTGATGACATAAAACCACTATATGATAATGATCGAATATATGGACTTGCTGAGATGATGAATGCATACGGCTTGATACATTCTGATGAACAGTGTATAAAGAAATGTGTTGATGCTATAAATGCAGGAAAATTAATCGATGGTCATGCGCCAAGTGTAGTTGGAAAACAATTGAATGCTTATCTGACATCAGCAATTTCAAGTGACCACGAGTGTTCAAATATAAAAGAAGCTATAGACAAACTTGAAAGGGGAATGTGGATACAGATTAGAGAAGGAACAGTTTGCAAAGATTTAGATGCACTTATGGATCTCTTTAAGGCTCCATATCATAATCGATGTATGCTTGCAACTGATGATAGCCATCCTGATACCATTATAAATGAAGGTCATATAGATAAGATAGTTAGAATGGCAATAGCAAAAGGAGCAGACCCTATAAGAGCTATAAAGATGGGAAGTCTCAATCCGGCACTTCACTATGGTTTAGACCATGTTGGTGCTATAGGAATAGGATATATGGCTAATCTAATCGTACTTGATGACCTTGAGACATTTAAAATTAATTCTTGTTATTTGGCTGGAAAAAAAGTTTCAGAATATAACAAAACTCTTCATAAGTATTCGGAAGATATGAACACTTTAGATAAAGAAGTGTTTAGGAGAGTATATAATTCATTTAACTTAAACAATACAAAAGAATCGGATTTTGAAGTTAAAAAAACTGGAAATAAGGAGAGGGTTATTGAACTAATACCTGGTGGAGTTTTGACTAAAGAATCAACTCTTGATATTATAGAAAATAAAGATATGCCATATGGTGTTGACATTGATAGAAACATTGCAAAGATAGCAGTAGTTGAGAGACATCACAATACAGGACACATTGGCATAGGATTTATAAAAGGATACGGCATAAGACAAGGTGCTATTGCATCAAGTATAGGTCATGATTCGCACAACATAATAGTTGTGGGTGTCAGTGATAAGGATATGGCTATGGCAGTCAATGCAGTAAAAAACAACAATGGCGGAATTGCAATTGTCTGCGATAGTGTATTGCTTGGAGATTTAAAACTTGAAGTAGCAGGGCTTTTGACTGAAAATGATGAAAGTTACGTTATTAGTAATCTTGAAAAATTAAAAGACATTGCATATTATGATTTGGGAGTTAAGAGAGACATAGACCCATTTATGACTCTTGCCTTTATGCAGTTGCCCGTAATACCAGAACTCAAGATTATACCAAAAGGTTTAGTAAGAGTTAGTGAACAAAAAATTGTAGATGCGATATATTAGTGTTACTATAACTCGCTCATACGTTAGTATATTATATTAAAAAGGAGATAAATTATGTTAAAAGAAATTAAAACAAATGATGCACCAGCTGCTATAGGACCATATAGTCAAGCAGTTGCAGTAGGAAACTTTTTATTTGCTTCAGGGCAAATACCTGTAGACCCAGCATCTGGAAATGTACCAGAGGGTATAGAGGCGCAGGCTGAGCAAAGCTGCAAAAATGTAGGAGCAATCCTTAAAGCAAATGGCATGGATTACTCAAATGTTGTTAAAACAACTTGTTTCCTTGCTGATATGGGAGATTTTGCAAAGTTCAATGAAGTATATGCAAAATATTTTAATGGAAGTGTAAAGCCAGCAAGAAGCTGTGTGGCTGTAAAAGCCATACCAAAGGGTGTACTTTGTGAAGTAGAAGTACTAGCTGTAAAGGAATAATTATTATATACCATGAAGGATTTTGCGTTAAAAGGAGACATTTTATATTCAAAGAGTTTAAATAAAGTTTCTCAACATGAGAATTCTTATTTGATTTGTATAAATGGAAAGAGTGAAGGCGTCTATAAGAAATTGCCGGCTAAGTACAAAGGAATAAAAGTCTATGACTATTCAGGATATCTCATAATACCTGGACTTGTAGATATGCATTTACATGCTCCGCAGTACATATTTATTGGACTTCATATGGATATGAAGTTGCTTGACTGGTTAAATACCTACACATTCCCAGCAGAGGCAAAGTACAAGCAATTAAGTTTTGCAAAGAAAGCTTATGATATATTTGTGAATGATTTAACTCATACTTCTACAACGAGATTTTCCATGTTTGCCACTATTCACAATGAAGCAACACTTTATCTTATGCATGAACTTGAGAAGATTGGCTTTAAAGGTTATGTTGGAAAAGTAAACATGGATAGAAATTCGCCAAAGTATCTTATTGAAACTACAAGTAAATCTGTAAAAGATACTTTAAGGTGGTTAGATGCGTGTGATGATTTGCAAAACATTAAACCTATCATCACTCCTCGCTTTATACCAACTTGTACTGACAAACTTATGAAAGAATTGTCTAAGATAATTGTGGATAAAAACGTACCCGTTCAATCTCATTTGTCAGAAACACGTGCAGAAATTGAATGGGTTAAGGAGTTGATGCCAAAGATACACTGCTACGAAGAAGGATATGACCAATATGGTATGCTGGGATCAACTACAAAATCTATAATGGCTCATTATGTATGGCCGGATGAAAAGGGTATAGAGCTTATGAAAAATGGCAATGTATGGGTAGCACATAGCCCTTCATCCAATCGAAATCTTTCATCAGGGATAGCTCCTATAGGTAGATATTTGAGAGAAGGTATAAAAGTTGGTCTTGCGACAGATGTTGCAGGTGGTTCTTACTTATCTATGTTTAGAGCGATTGAGGATGCTATAACAACATCAAAAATTAGAAATTGCTTATTTGATGCAGAGTATTACAATGTCACTATTGAGCAAGCGCTATATCTTGCAACACTTGGAGGCGGAGAGTTTTTTGGAAAGGTTGGAAGTTTTGATAAGGGTTATGAGTTTGATGCCATAGTTCTAAATGAGAGAGATATTCCGACGGTTCTTATGTCAGAACTTAATTTACTAGAGCGTTTTGAAAGATATATCTACAGGTCGCATACGAATGTATATGCAAAGTTTATAGCTGGTAAAAAAATAGTATAGAAATGACAATTGGATTTAGTAGTTGTAAATAACAAAATAAAAGCGACAGTTGCCTGTCGCTTTTTTATTTTTTTCTTTTTTTAACTTCTGATTTATTGCTTAGTACATTTCCACCATTTATTACTGTAAGGAAGTCATTTAACTCTTTGCTAATGTTGGTCTTGTTGTAAGCGTAACCGACGGAATACTTTGGAATCTTAAATTTGACTGGTATCTTAACTAGTTGCTTTTGGTCAAGTTCATCTTGTACAAATTCTTCTATGACGCATGCAATTCCCACACCGTTTTTTGCAAAGTCAATCATAGATTCAGTATTATTAACTTCCATAATCTGCCTTGGGATTATCTTATTGCTTTCAAAAATCTTATCTATGTAGTCGCGAGTCGTGTTCTTTTTATCAAGAAGCAAGATGTTACCATTTGCAAAATAGTCAGGATTATTTGGAAATACTTTTGAGAAATATGACATATATTCCTTAGATGCTACGAAACAGTAGTGAATGTCAAGAAGAGGAACATACTCTATTTCTTTGTAATTTACATCGCTCTTATGTAAGAAAGCAAGGTCAATCTTTTTTTCAGTTAATTTTTCAAAACATTTAGTAGTGTGCATAGTAGTCACAGACAATCTAATATTTGGATGCTCCCTTGCATATATACTTATGTAGGACATAAGAAGGTGTTTTACTAGGCTTTGAGAAGCGGCAATTCTTATGTGACCAAAATTTATATTGCTAAATGTCTTTAGTTTAAGTTCTGCATCATTTATATGGTTGAATGCAGTAGTTAGGTGCTCATAAAGTAATTTTCCCTCTGAAGTTAAATTTAAGCCAACTGTAGTTCTGTCAAAGAGCTTTACCCCAAGAGAATCTTCTAGTTTTTTTATAGATTTTGACACTGCTGGCTGAGAAATTAATAATATTCTCGAAGCCTTAGAAACATTTTCTGACTTTGCAACTTCATAAAATGTTTTATATTGCGTTAGTGATTGTTGCATACATTCCCCCATCTTAAAATGCTTTAAAATACTTAATTTTTTATATTTTATCATATTTTTTAGTTGTTGTAAAATAGTTTTTATTATAGTATAATTATATAGTTAAATATGGAGGGAAAGTATGAGCGAGTGTACACATAACTGTGATACTTGTTCGGCTAATTGTGCGAGCAAGGAACATAATATAGAGAAGTTAAAACTAGGTGAAGGCTCTAAAATAAAAAAAATAATTGGCATTTCATCTGGTAAAGGTGGTGTAGGTAAGTCATTTGTTACCTCACTTCTTGCAGCAGGACTTCAAAAAAAAGGATTTAAAGTTGGAATCTTGGATGCAGATATATTGGGTCCATCAATTCCAAAATCATTTGGCATTATAGAAAAAGATTTAATGGCAAATGAAAAAGGTCTTATGATTCCAAAAGTATCAAGGACTGGAGTAAAAATAATTTCTTCAAATCTTCTACTTGAGGAGGACACACAACCTATCATTTATAGAGGTTCTCTTATAGCTGGACTTCTTCAACAATTTTATCAAGAAGTTGACTGGGGCGATTTAGATTTTCTATTTATAGATATGCCGCCAGGGACAGGAGATGTTCCACTAACCACATATCAATCAATTCCAATAGACAAAGTTATAATTGTAACATCACCACAAAGTCTCGTGTCAATGATAGTTACAAAATCTATCAACATGGCAAACAAGATGGATATAGATATTTTTGGTGTCGTAGAAAATATGTCTTATGTTGTTTGCCCAAATTGTGAGACTAAGATAGAAATATTTGGCAAGAGCAACATAGATGAAGTCGCAGATGAAAATGATACAGAAGTAATTGCTAAGATTCCGCTTCGAGTTGAATACTCTAAGATGGTTGATGAGGGCATGATAGAGGATATAGATGTAAAAGAACTTGATGAATCACTTAATATGTTATCTAGGTTAATTAAATGATAGAGCATTTTAGAAATTTATTTATATTTGTTGGCGGAGTAGGAATGTTCCTCTACGGCATGAAAACCATGTCGGACGGACTCCAAAAAGTTGCAGGACCAAAACTTGGAAATGTTTTAAAATTATTGACTGCCAATAAGTTTACAGCAATTGCAGTTGGTGCACTTGTAACAGTAGTTATACATAGTTCTGCAGCGACAACTGTGATGGTTGTGGGTTTTGTAAATGCAGGAATAATAAAATTAAACGACGCTGTTGGTGTCATAATGGGAGCTAATATAGGTACGACTGCTACGTCATGGATTGTAGCGCTTGCAGAATTTGGAACAGCAGTTGAGATTTTTAAACCTGAGTTTTTTGCACCTATAGTTTTTGGAACAAGTGCATTGATATATGTATTTGCTAAAAAAGAAAAAACTAAAGTTACATCAAATATATTTGTAGGAATTGGACTTCTTTTTTTAGGACTCATATTTATGTCGACAGGTGTATCACCTTACGCGGAGTCTAAAATATTTAGAGATTCATTTGAAATATTGGGTAGAACTCCGATTTTAGCTATACTTGCCGGTGCTATTGTGACATTCATATTATCAAGCTCCACAGCATCAGTTTCTATATTACAGACCTTGGCACTTGCTGGTGCTGTGTCAAAATCTGCAGCTTGCTTTATAACAGTGGGACAAAATATAGGAACCTGTGTTACCACTATTATTTCATCAGCAAATAGTAGCAAGAATGGTAAGAGGACGGCACTTCTTCACTTATTATTTAACGTATTGGGTGGACTTATCTTTTCTCTATTGGTACTTATAGCTTATCCATTTGTAAAAGACTTCTTGGCAACTCGCATTACACTTTTTGAAATTTCACTTTTCCATACTGGGTTTAACATAGGAAATACACTTATACTTTTACCGTTTTCAAATCTCATGGTTGACATAACTAAAAAGATAATTCCAGATAATGGTGAGGAAGAAGAAGACTTCAATCTTTCTGAGAAGACGCAGGCAATACTTGATGAGAGAATTTTAAATCAACCTGCAGTTGCTATATCTACAGTTAGAAACGAAGTTGTGTTCTATGCAAATTATGTACTTAAGAATTTGAAAAGAGCAACGAATTTGATTACAAAAGATAGAAATGAAGAATTAATTCGTGACGTAGTTACACATGAAGAGCAAATAGACAAAACCACAAATATTCTAGTAACTTATCTTGCCAAGATAAATAATTTGAGCCTTAATGAGAAAGAGCATATGGAAGTAGAACATCTTATGTCTATCTGTAGTGATATAGAGCGAATAGGCGACCATGCAGAAAACATTTCTGAAAATGCGACGCAGATGTTAACCGATGAAGTGACATTTTCAAAGAAGGGCGCTGAAGAGATAGAAAACATTATCAATATTACTCTTGAATCAGTTGAGAGTGCAATCAAGTGTATTAAAGGTAATGATAAAGAAGCAATTACCAATGTTAGGAAACTGGAAGAAGAAGTTGATAGACTTGAAGATGTCTATAGAGATAATCATATAAAGAGAATGAGCGTTGGAGAATGTAACACTATAGCTGGAATAGTATTCCTTGATATAATTGGAAATCTTGAGAGAGTTACAGATCACGCAAATAATCTTGCTGATTATAGAGAGGCTGAAGATATAAACAAAGTAATCATTATTAAGAAATAAAATTGTTTCAACTAAATTAATATATTATAAAATTTTTGGAGGGAAAATATTATGGCAGTAAAAGTAGCATTAAATGGTTTTGGAAGAATTGGTAGACTTGCATTTCGTCAAATGTTTGACGATAAGGATTTTGAAGTAGTGGCAATCAATGATTTAACAGAGCCACAGACATTAGCACATTTGTTAAAGTATGATTCTACTCAAGGTAGATATAAATATGCTGATGAAGTTAGTTTTGGTGAAGACTCAATCACTGTAAAAGGAAAAACTATTAAGATTTACAAAGAGAAGGATGCAAATAATCTCCCATGGGGAAAACTTGATGTAGATGTTGTATTTGAATGTACAGGTGTATATGCAAGTAAAGAAAAGTCAATGGCGCACATCAATGCTGGAGCAAAACACGTAGTTATAAATGCACCAGCAGGAAATGATTTAAAGACTATTGTCTATAATGTAAATCATACAATTCTCGATAAGAATGATCAAATTATATCAGCAGCATCTTGTACAACTAATTGTCTTGCACCTATGGCTAAAGCTCTCAATGACGCTTATCCAATTAAGTCAGGAATAATGTCGACAATACATGCATATACTCCAGATCAAATGCTCCTTGATGGACCACATAAGAAAGGCGATCTCCGTCGTTCTCGTGCAGCTGCTTTGAGTATTGTTCCAAATTCAACTGGTGCTGCAAAGGCAATCGGTCTTGTAATACCAGAATTAAATGGAAAATTGATAGGTTCTGCTCAAAGAGTACCAACTCCAGCAGGATCAACAACTATGCTTTTTGCAGTAGTTGAAGGAAAAGATATTACTAAAGAAAAGATAAATGAAGTTATGAAGAAAGCTTCAAATGAAAGTTTCGGATATACAACAGATGAACTTGTATCAAGCGATATCGTTGGTATGACATATGGATCACTTTTTGATGCTACTCAAACTATGATCAATAAAGTTGACGATAATCTATATGAAGTTTGTGTAGTTTCATGGTATGACAATGAAAACTCATATACTTCTCAAATGATAAGAACTGGAAAATATTTTGCAAGTCTTATAAAATAAGGAGAATAGTATGGCAAAGAATAAGTTCAACAAGAAAACAATTGAGGATGTAAAGAATTTTAAAGGGAAAAGGGTTCTTTTAAGATGTGATTTAAATGTTCCAATCCATGATGGAAAAATCACTGATGATCAAAGAATAAAGGCGTCAATCCCTACCATCAAATATCTTGCAACTAATGGTGCAAGAGTAATAATTTGCTCACACCTTGGTAAACCTGAAAAGCACCAGGATATTGAACCAGTATGTAAGGCATTATCAAAAGCTCTTAAGATGCCAATTAAATTTATTGGAAGCGATAGAGTGGTTGATGAGAAAGTAAAAGCAGAAGCTGATAACATGAAAGATGGACAAATTGCTATGCTACAAAACACAAGATGGAGAGATGAAGAAAGCAAGAATGATGATAACTTCTCAAAAGAACTTGCTTCACTTTGCGATATATTTGTTGGTGATGCATTTGGAACTTGCCATAGAGCTCATTGCTCTAACTATGGGGTTACCAAGTTTGTGGATTTGTCTGTAGGTGGATACCTTATAAAGGCAGAGCTTGATAAACTTTGTAACTATATAGATAATCCTAAGAGACCATTTTTGACTATACTCGGTGGCTCTAAGATTGCTGATAAGTTAAAAGTTATAGACAAGGCACTTGATAGATCTGATGTAGTCATAGTTGCAGGTGGTATGTCTTATACATTTATGAAGGGATTTGGATATGAAATAGGAAAGTCGCTTTTAGATGAGAGTAAGATTGACTACTGCATGGAGATGGTTGAAAAAGCAAAAAAACTAGGAAAAAAATTACTTCTTCCAGTTGACTGTATTAGTGCAGATCATTTCCCAGACCCGCTCACTGATCCAAGTATCAAAACTAAAGTTTTTGATATAGATAAACTTGATAAGAATTATTCTGGTTATGACGCAGGACCAAAAACTTGCAAACTCATAATGGAAGAAATTATGAAAGCAAAAACAATCCTTTGGAATGGACCTGTTGGACTTTTCGAAAATCAAAAATTTGCAGTTGGCACATATTGTATTGCAAAATGTATGTCAATGAAAAAGGATGCTGTTACAATAGTTGGTGGTGGAGATTCTGCCTCAGCTGTTAACCAGTTTGGGCTTGCTTCAAAGATGACTCACGTATCTACAGGTGGTGGTGCAACACTTGATTTCTTAAAAGGTGAACCACTTCCAGGAGTAGAGTGTCTCACAGATAAATAATTAATAAGTAAAGGGGCTGAAGAGCCCCTTTTTATAAATATGCAGAAGATTGATCAAAATAAAATAAGAAATTTTTCTATTATTGCCCACATTGACCACGGCAAAAGTACTTTGGCTGACAGAATACTTGAACTCACAGGAACTCTCACTGATAGAGAGATGAAAGAGCAAGTACTTGATAATATGGACATAGAGCGAGAAAGGGGAATTACAATTAAATCACAGACTGTTCGTATCACCTATAAAGCAGATGATGGCGAAGAGTATGTGTTTAATTTGATTGATACACCAGGACATGTAGACTTTACTTATGAAGTAAGTAGGTCCCTTGCAGCATGTGAAGGAGCCCTTTTGGTGGTTGACGCAGCGCAAGGTATAGAAGCTCAAACTCTTGCAAATGTATATCTAGCACTTGATCATAATCTGGATATAGTGCCAGTCATCAACAAGATAGATCTTCCTTCTGCAGAACCAGATAGAGTTTGTAAAGAGATTGAAGATGTAATAGGTATAGATTGTAGTATAGCACCTAAGATTTCTGCGAAGACTGGAAAGAATGTTCACGAGGTACTTGAAGCAATAGTAAAACACATACCTGCTCCAAACGGAAAAGAAGATGAGCCATTTCAAGCATTGATATTTGATTCTATATATGATTCTTACAAAGGAGTAATAGTATTTGTTAGAGTTTTTAATGGCACAGTCAAGAAGGGTACTAAAATAAAAATGATGGCAACTGGTGCGACATTTGAAACTGTTGAAGTTGGCGTATTTGGTGCAGGAAAGTTTATATCATGTGACACCCTCTATCCTGGATATGTTGGATACATAACAGCTTCAATTAAAAGTATAAAAGATACTCGTGTCGGTGATACAGTGACAGAAGTCGGAAATGAAGCAAAGGCACTACCTGGTTATAAAAAAGTAACACCTATGGTGTACTGTGGTCTTTATCCAAGTGACGGACAGAAATATCCTGATCTTCGTGATGCACTTGAAAA
>JAFXWR010000190.1 GCA_017542725.1 Lachnospiraceae bacterium
TATTCAGACAATAAGGAGTAATGCTATGGAAAAGATTAAGAGTTTAGATGAATTATTACAAGAAGTTGTAGATAATCATGGAACAGATTTGCATTTATCCGTAGGTTCTGTACCTAGATATAGACAGTATGGTACTATGTTACAAATGCCTTATGCAGTATTAAATGATGCCACTTTGGAGAAATTGTTATTTGATAAGGCTTTGATGGATTTAGAGTTACGTACAAATGTTAATTCACAAGGTCAAACTGATTTATCATATACAATACCTAGTGGAACACGTTTTCGTGTAAATGTATTTAGACAAAAAGGCTCATTGGCAGCGGTATTTAGAGTTTTGCCATCTACAATACCTGATTTTACACAGTTAGGCTTACCGCTTTCTGTATTTAATTTACATAAAAAGAGAAGGGGACTTATCCTTATCGTAGGACCTACTGGTTCGGGTAAGACTACTACATTAGCGAGTTTCTTAGATGGTATTAACAGAAATACTTATAAACATATTATTACGTTGGAAGACCCTATTGAGTATGTTCATTGGCATGCACGTAGTTTGGTAAATCAAAGAGAGATAGGTACTGACTGTGATAGCTTTGCAAATGGATTGAGAGCTGCATTGCGTGAAGACCCTGATGTTATTCTAGTTGGAGAAATGCGTGATAGTGAAACAACTGCAATAGCTGTTACTTCTGCTGAAACAGGTCACTTGGTATGTTCAACATTACATACATTAGGTGCGTCAGAAACTATTAACCGTGTTGTTGACATGTATCCTGTAGCACAACAAGGACAGGTATTAAGCCAATTAGCATCTATTTTGGAGGCAGTTATTTCACAACAACTTATGCCTAGAAAAGATGGAAAAGGATATGTAGTTACGTATGAAATTATGTACAAAAATAAAACTATCCGTGATATGATAAGGGATAGAAAGATAGATGAAATAGCAGATTATTTAAAGACTGAAGAAGCCCGTAAAGAGGGTATGTGTTCTATGGATGATACTATAAAAGAGTTATATAGAGCAGGTAAGATTACAAGAGACACCGCTTTGGATTTTGCTTTTGATAGAAGACAGTTATCAAGAGAAATTTAATATTATATGCGGAAATGATTTCAGTAGTAGAGCTTAGATACCTTAACAGATGAGTAACTATATTGTTTAGTAGAAAACTATTATTTGTAGAAAGAGGTTTTTATGTTTGTTAATTTAACAAATAATTTGTTAGGGTATAATTCAATGGTGGATATTACGGTATTCTTTTTGATTGTAATATTCCTATTAGTCTTGTTGAACTCTGCAAAGATAAAAGATTATGGGGTTACTTGCTTAAAAGTTGGATTGTTTCTAACTTTAATAACTACAACACTAAAGTATCTGTTCTTTGTAACTTTGAATAAAACAGGTGGTACACCTTATGAATTAGTTTCATTTATATTGTATTTTGTATATAATACGCTGACGCTATGTATTGTTTGTTTTTATATAGAGTATTTGTTACAAGTAATAGGCAAGTTTAGTAAATTTAGTATTACTGTTAGGCATATTTATACTTTAGGCTTTATATTTAGTTTAGCTAATAGCTTAATTAGGGGTATTAATCAACAAGTTATTTATTTTGATACTCAGTATAATGTATGGAGAGTAATTACAAAAGGTATTACTTTTGATACTGGTTTGTATGCTTTGTTAGTCTTAGCGGTTTTTGTTTTAATGGTTAAGCGTAAGCACTTTATTAAGCAAGTTTATTTAACCTTATTGGTGACAAATTTAATGAGTATGCTTTTATATGGAGTCACTTCCGTTTTATTAGATACTTCATTTATCAATGTTATTATAATGCTGCCTTATATGGTTCTTTTGTTGATGTTGTATACAGTACCGTTTAATTTTATTACAGGTGCTTTGAATTATACTAATTTTGAACAGTATTTATTACAAAGACAAGGTAAGAAACTCAGTTATATTGTTATTCATTTTACTAAAGATATGACAGGTGTATCATTTAATCATGAATCAGGTAAGTTTTTATATACATTTTGGCAAGAGTATTTTTTGAAATGTTTTTTGTTTGAATTGTATACGAATATGTATGTGTTAGCAATCGAAGATACATTTATTAATGATGGTAATATTGAAACTGTTATTAAACAAGAACTTTTACCTTTTGCTAATATGCTGAATATTGATTTTACGATTTATGGTGCAAGTAATATAGACTTTGTAGAGAATATTAGTGAGTTCTTGAATTTGGACTTGTATTTCTCACATATGGTAAAGAAAAATTCTTATAAGGTTATAGACTCAAGTAAGATTGAACAAGCTCAAAATATTAATGCTATTGTTACTGAATTACATGATATAGCTGAAAAGAGAGATTTGAATGATGAGCGTATATTGGTTTATTGTCAGCCTGTAAGAAACATTAAGACTAATCATTTTGATACTGCAGAAGCATTGATGCGTATGCAATTACCAAATATAGGGTTTGTTTATCCTGATATGTTTATTCCTTTAGCAGAGTCTTTTAATTATATTCATATATTGAGTTTGATTATATTAAATAAGACTTGTCAAAATATTAGAAAGTTGTTGGATTTGAACTATATTGTAGATAGAATTTCGGTTAACTTTAGTGTTAATGAATTTAAGCAAGACGATTTTTGTGATGAAGTGTTGGAAATCATCAAGCGTAATAATATCCCTTATGAAAAAATAGCCATAGAGTTGACAGAAAGTAGAAATGAGGAAGATTATAGCGTAATTCTACCTAAAATTAATATATTAAAGTCTTACGGTATCAAGTTCTATTTGGATGACTTTGGCACAGGGTATTCTAATTTTGACCGTATTTTAGGACTAAACCTTGATGTAGTTAAGTTTGATAAGTCGTTGTTAGATATGGCTGAAACAAATAAAAATACAAAATTCGTACTTACACACTTCTCAAGTGCATTTAAACAATTAGATTATAAGATATTATTTGAAGGTGTTGAAACGGATTCACAAGTAAGCTTGTGTGAAGCAAGTAAAGCGGATTATTTACAAGGTTACAAATATTCTAAACCTATTGATATTGCAAAGTTACCTGAGTTTTTCAGTAAAGCA